>PUNP01000996.1 GCA_003551785.1 Candidatus Brocadiaceae bacterium
ATGGTTTGTATCGAGCAGATATTCAATCAAGAAGAAGGGGAAACTGGTGAAGATGGTTCACTGACTAAGGAGGGAAAAGATGAGTGATGCTTATATTGATGACTGTACTATAACATCAGCAAATTTTGAACCTCAAATTTTATTCACAGGGAAAGATGGAGAAGAAATTTTCAAAATAAATAATGAAGGTGTATTTGTATATGGAGAAAGGGTTGAAAGTGCTGAAAAAGATGGAAGTAAAATATTCGAAGCATTAGAAGATTTTTTGAATAGTTATGGATTACTATAAAAAAGGAGAGGGTAAAATGACAGTTGAAGAATTACAACAAGAGATACAAGAAATTGAAAAACAAATCAAGCTGATGGAAGAAGAAATTTTAATGTTGAAAGGTGAAAAAAGAAGGATGCTGAAAATGGGAAAGAAAGAAGGAATCATTGAACACTTAGGCAATGGGCAATATGATTATGTTAAAAATAATGGAAAGTAAAGGTGGTATTAGTGAGTGAAGATGGAAGGTTGGAATATATAAGAGATGATTTGAAAACATTAACAGAAAAAATGGACAAGGGTTTTTTCCAGATGTCAAAGAAAATTGAAAATTCCAACAGCCAATTCTATCAACATTGTGTTGGGAAAAGGGAGGAAATTTTAAGGGAAATTAAAGAAAATAATGAAAGAATAGAGGTAAACAAAGAAACAACTCAAGAGCTAAGAAGGATTATGTTTAAATTCTCTCTCATAGGTGCTGGCGTTGGTTATATACTTGGTTATTTTACACCACTGTTACTTGAGAATATTATATGATAGGGTGATGTGTATGGATATAGATAAAATTATTAAAGATAAAGCTATGAAATATGGACTTCCTGCTGGTTTAGTGAAAGCAATTGTCAAGGTTGAATCAATTGACAACCCTTATGCCATTAGATATGAACCACACTACAGATGGCTGTATAAGGTGGATAATTTTTCATCTGGACTACAATCCAAAAAGACAGAAGAAATTGCTCAAAAAACTTCATGGGGAGCAATGCAAGTTATGGGGGCAGTGGCCAGAGAATTGGGGTTTAAAAAAACTTTTCTAAGTGAATTAACAAACCCTGAATATGGAATTGAATATGGCTGTAAACATCTGTTCAATCTCAAAAGAAGGTTTTCAATGTCAGATTGTTTATCTGTTTTTTGTGATAGAAAAATAGCTGCTTATAATGCTGGTAGCCCAAGGTTCAAGAAAAATGGACAATATGTAAACCAGAGTTATGTGGACAAGGTATTGAAAGAATGGAAATGAGGAGGTGATGATATGATTGAAAAATTAAAACAAGCTAAAAATGTAATCACTTTTCTGTTAGGTATCCTTTCAGCTTTGAAAAATTTGATTAAGCTGGTAGAAAGTGAAGAACCAGATGATAATGTTAAAAGAGGAGAAAAGAAAAAAGAAATTGTCATGGAGTTAATAATGTTGATTTATGATACTGTTGAAGATTTGGTTGGAGAGCTGCCTGTAAAAAGGAAAGTTGTGTTGGGGTTTGTTGATAAGGCAATTGATGTGGTTGTGACTCTGCTTAATGTAATGAATGTTTTCAGGTGACCCAAAGGGAAAAATTAATTTTTAAAGAAAGAACTATTGAAGTGCTGTTAAAACAATGGAGGTTGGCAGGAGTATATGTTGAAGTGGGTGATGTATATAAAGCCTTTCAATTACAAGCATCAGGTAGAAAGCCCAAAGAACCACCCTCTAAGGAAGAAATTGGAGAATATATCAGAAAACAATTCCCTTTGGGATTTGATGATGAAAATAGATATGATACAATTGGGGAAAGATTGTTGAGAGAGCACAAGCCTTAAAAGGTTTGTGTTTTCTTTTATTTTTTAAATTAAGAAAATTAAGAAAATTTTAAAGCTATACAGTATATAATAGTAGAGTTTTTATTTTAAAGTTTTTTTTAAGAAATAATATTTTTTAAAAAATAAATAAAAAAAATATAAAATCCATCAGGTTGTTGTTATAGCAGTATTTATTTTTCAAAAAAGTTGAAGAAAGCTGAAGAAAGTTAAAAAAAGTTGAATAAAGTTAGAAAAAGGCTGAAAAAGTTAGATAAAAAGAGCTAAAAACTGCTTATTACTTCTAATCCATTCTTAAACCTTTAAACCAGCATTGCCTTTTCTCTCTATAGAATATAAGATTAGGGTGTAAGTTAGTTTTATGGAAATAAAAAAAGTACCTTGAAAATTGGATATAGACAGAAGTGGCTGGGAAGCCTTAAAAACCAGGAAGTGGTAAAGATTGCCATAACCCGCAGGTCTGGCTGTTAGTAAGATAGGGAACACCTAAGATGAAGATACCAGGGGGGCTCACAAAGAGCCCAAACTCAAAGCCCAGAAGGAATATTCCTGATGAAGGGCAGGAGGAGTCAAAGGAAAAACTAGAAGAAAACAGGCAGGAACAGGCGAGCGACACTTGGACTTCCTTGAAGCCTTAATACAAAAGGCTTCTAAACTAAGCCACAGATAATCTGGTGCGAAAACCTTGGCCAGAGCTGATATATCAGCCAAAGTGGAGGTAAACAAATCCTATAAAAAACAGGAGGAGAAAAAATGAAAATAAGAATAAAATTTGAAGGCATTGAAAAGTTACATCCTGATGATAGGGAAATGATTGATTATGGATTGGTTGCCATGCAAAGTGGCAACCCTTCTTGTAGATTTGTTGAAAATGATGGAGAATATTCAATTTACAAAGTTAGAGATAATGAAAGGTTTGAAAGAGAATTAAAAAGCATTGAAGCTTTATTTGGTGTAAGAATAGTAAGGGAGGAAGTAAAAATGGATAATGCTATAAAAAATATTATTGAAGATACTTTAGAGGAAATGGCAAAAAAAGTTGATAATAGTTTGGAAAGAACTCCAACAGGAATGGATGGTTTGGAATTGGAAGAAATGAAAGAAGAATTGAAAATGTGTTTATACTTTTTAAGGAAAAAATAAGTTGAAAGCCCACTTAATGGTGGGCTATAGCAAGCTTAGGCAACTTGCTACTGATGAAACAGCCTAAATAAAAAGAGCTATAAAAAACAGCTCAAAAAGGAGAAAAAAATGACTAATAAAATTAATGGTAACATTGGTATTTCACCTGAATATGTAAAAGGTTGGGAAATTGAAGAAGCTATTAGAGAAATTGTTCAAAATTATTTAGATAGTAGAAAAGAATTTGACTGTGATGGTTATGTAAAATGGGAAGATGGTTTGGCAACAGTAAAAGATTATGGCCCAGGATTGGAATTGAGGCATTTGGTTATGGGGATAAGTGAAAAAGGTGAAGATAGTATTGGTCAATTTGGTGAAGGTTTAAAATTGGCTTTGTTGGTTTTTGCCAGAGAAGGAAGGGAAATTGAAATTTGGAGTAATGGGAAAAGAATTACACCTGAGATTAGATATAATGAAAGCTTTGAAACTGATTTAATTTCACTTAGCATTGAAGAGCTTCCACCTCATTGGGCTGCTAATCACACTGGAACTAGTATTAAATTTGAATGTAAAGAGGAAGAATTGGATGATGGCAAAAGTTAT
The DNA here is from genome assembly GCA_003551785.1 of Candidatus Brocadiaceae bacterium. Next base: position 3,572 of record PUNP01000996.1, read on the forward strand.
TTCTTAGATTATTTTAAAAGGAGTAATGAAGAATTTAATTGGTTGGATAAAGATTTTGCTTCATTACCTGGTGGTAGTGTTTGGGTCAATGGTAGTAAAGTTGGGGAAATTGAAAACTCAAAATTTAGTTATCATCTGAATAATAAAGAAGCAAAAAAAGCTATCAATAGAGATAGAGGTGTTGTTGATAGAGATGAATTGGAAAGTATAATTTCAGACAGATTAGGTAAAACAAGAGCTTTAAAGCTTATTACAAAATATTTAGAAATTATCAGAGATGAAGAGGATTGTTGGGAAAGCGATTTGTATGTAAGTGAATATGATATTCAAAAGAAAAATGAAAAACTTTGGAAAAGAGGTATTACCAGAACTTTTGGAAAAGATTTTGTTATTGCTTCTGGTGATATTGATAGAGATAAAAAAGCTCAATATGAAGGTTATCATATAATGAGTATTCCAAGTTGGAAACACAAAAACCTATTGAATCATTTAGGTGTTGAAGATACAATAGCTGTTCTTAAAAATCAGAAAAATAGGACAAAAAAAATAGCACAAAAAGATTTAAGCAAAGAAAAATTGAATGTCCTTAAAAAAGCTAAAAACCTGGTAAAAAACAATTATAATTCTTGTGGAAGGGTTAAGGTTGTTGAAGAGTTTAAAGATGAGAAAAGAACCACTCTGGGTGTATATGATAGAGAAAAAGATGTTATTTACATTCACACAAGCCAATTAGAGAATTTAAAAGAAGCTGTTGATACTTTACTCCATGAAACAGTCCATAAGCACAGTGGCTACAGTGATTGTACTGCTGAATTTGAAAGTGCTTTGTGTGAGATTGCTGTAAATATGATGCTTAAAGCTTAGTTGAAATTTAAGGGCAGAGAAATCTGCCCTTGAATATGTGAAGGGTTGGCTTTCTTCACACTGATGATACAGGCCAAATTTTATAAAAAAGGAGAGATGAAAGGTGAGATAATTCAATTATGAAAGCATACTAAAAATGCTGAAAGAAAAAGGATTTGAAGAGTTGGAAGGTGGAAGAACAGGCTCAACAACAATTGAAGATGAACTCTTTATGCTCCAAGGCTGGGAGAAAAGAAAACCAGCCTGTTATAAAGCAACCACTGAAGATAATATAATAAAGGTAGAAATTTATGAACTAACTGAAAATGGTGGCTTGACTGATTGTAAATTAGCAACCAGTTACAGAAAAGAAAAAATCCTATAAAAAACAGGAGGAATTAAAGTGAAAAAGTTTCAGAGAATTATCATAAAAGAAGGTAGAAAAGAAGGCAGATTTATTAAAGAATTAAATGATGGAAGGTTATATGTAAAGGTGGGCAGGAAGTATTTAAAAGTTGAAAGTTCAGAAGTAATAGACCCAGAATTTTTAAGTGATATATTTCATATTTAAAATTAAATTAGAAAGGAGACAAAAAAATGAAAGAATTGTGTGAATGTTGTGGAAAAGAAATTAAAAGAGATTTTGGTAAAGTTTGTGAAAAATGTGAAAGGAAAGTGTTGAATAATTTGAAAAACAGAGGAGGAGAAATTTTGGAAAATAAAAAATGTAAAGTTTGTGGTGGAAGTTATGATGGTGAAAGGGAGATGTGTTTGGCTTGTTTGAATGAGTTGGGTGTAAATGTAGATAATGAGTTGGGCTATACTGATAAAGTTTATGGTGTCAAAAGGGAATTGGAATATGAAAAAGAAGCTATCATAATGGAGATTGGAGAATTTGAAATTGTTGGAGAAAAACAAGACAAGGTAATGATTGAAGCTTTTGATATTGAGTATGAATGTTGGATAAATGAAGCAACTAATAGATTACAAATCAAAGAAGTTGGATATGAAGGATTATTTTAATAACCTATAAAAAACAGGCTAAAGCTGGGCAACTTTTAAAACTGCCCAAATAAACTAAAAAGGATGATATCAATGACTAATAAAAAAGAAAAAACTATTGAAAGGGCTAATGCCAATATAATTGTAAATATGGAACTAAGAGAAGCTTTTCATAGCAGATGGAATAGATGTTATGCTTTGGTAGATTGTAAAGGTAAATTGAGAAGTGCTAAGGCTACAAAAAAGGGTGCTAAAACTGAATTGAAAGGGTTAAAAAATAACACCTATATTAGTGATTTCACTGGAGAGCTAACTGATTGTGGTAGTGGTTTAGAGATAGTTGAAATTAATGAAGGTGATTTATTTCCATTGGATAGCTGTCAGTTGTGGTATAATACTTTATGGTATGAGTATAAACATTTGGCTGGTAGAAGCTTTAATTTCAAAAAATTCTACCATATAATTGATAAATATGATTTACAAAATCCTATTGACTTCAAAGGCTTTGTTGAGAGATATGGTGAAATGGCTCAAAAAGGTGAATTCAAACCTGTTGAGAAATATGAAAAAAATAAAATTGACTTGGAGGGTTTTTAAAAATGGAAAATAAAAATATTATTAATGTCACACCTCATGATGTAACTATGTTATTCTGTAAAAAGTTAGAAAATGGAGAGTGCAAAGGCTTTGGGTGTAATGTCTGCTATGAAGATTATGAAATAAAAAATATCCCACCTTCTGGAATAACTATTTCAGCCAAAGTTGTTGAAAAACATTATAAAGAAAAGCATGGTGTAGAGCTTGTGACTACAAGCTTTGAACCCAATGATGAATCAAAAAAGGAACTCAAAAAAATTGAAGAGGATTTTTGGGGTGATTGTATTATTGTTGGTAGTATTATTGCTGCTCAGGCATTCCCTGAAAGGGTTTATGCTATGGTTCCAGCACCTGGTTTTAAGAGGGTGCCACCTGAAGAAAAGATTGTCAGGTCTGATAAGTTTACAGTCTTTAAAAAGGAAGGGAGGTGAGGTGATTGTATTATTGTGAAAATTGTAAAAAAATGTACTTTGATAAGGTGGCAAAAAGCTATAAATCAAAATGCCCTTCCTGTAAAGGTAGATTGAGAAGGCTTGAAAAAGAAGAAGGAGGGAAAAAGTGAAATGGATGAAGAACTAAAAAGGATGTTAAATGGTGAAAGTATGAAAAATCAAAAAATTATAAAGAACAATTGGAGCAGATTAAGTTCACCTTGGTTCAATGATTATATTAGATGTAGAAAAATTTCAGGAGAATATTGGAATTTTATATATGATGAATTTCCAAATAAAATCCAAAAAAGAATAAGGATATTGAAAGAAAAGAAAAACAAAATTGGTAGAAATATATCTGCTCAAGAAATTGGAAATAATTCAAAAGAATATCAAGAGAAAAGATACAGAATGGATTGTTATGGAATACAAATTAAGGAGTGCCAAAAAATCCTTGATGCTTTAAGGCAAGGAATAAGTGAAGTGGTGGGCTGTGGTGATGATTCACCCTATCCATCTATTGATGAAATACTGGAGGTGAGAAAATGAAAAGGGAGTGCCCAAACTGTAAAGGTGGTGAAATCTATTGGATGGGTTTTTATCGTGATGATATATTGAGGTGTATAGACTGTGGTGAAAAAGGTAATGAAGACCACTTTGACCCAAATCTTGATGGAGGTGAGAAAAAATGTATAAAGGATTGAATGTCAGTGTGCCAGCTGCCTTGGAAGCTTTGGAAAGAGCTGATGGAGATAAAAAGGCAGCTTATAGTCAATATATAAAAATTTATTTTGAACAAACTGGAAACCTTGCTCCTGGTTGTGATAATAATGAACTACAAGAATTTTATCAAAAATATGAGGAGGTAGAAAAAAATGGGTGAATTTTATATACCTGGTGATATATTATTTATGGTGGTGTTGGTTTATTTCTATTGGAAATTGAAAATAAAATTAAGGAAAAAAGGAAAAGAACTCCACTTCATAGGTGATACTGTGGAGTGGAAATAATAAGGAGGTAAAAAAATGAAAAAAAATAAAGTCAAACTGCCAAGGTGGCTTGCTATAAAAAACAGCATAAGCCAATATATGGTTGGAGAGGTAAAAGGTGAAACTGAAAAGGCTATATTATTCAGTGGAAAAGCTTATGCTGAGGAAAGAACACATTGTATGAGGTGTAGTAAGGTATTAACCCATCCAAGTAGTAAGTTATTGGGCTATGGGCCAATATGCTGTGATAAATTGGGAATTAATTGGCCAAATAAGGAAAAATTGAGTGAAGAAGAAATTCAGAGTGTAAAAAAGAAAATTGAAGAGATAGATTGGGAAGGTTGGTTGCCAAAATCTCAAATAGAAATAGGTGAATATGAAGTGGTAAAAAAAGAAAAGAAAAAAGAGCCAATAGCAAGAATTGGAATTAATGCCAGTAAACTAAAATCAGGAAAAATAAAAATCAAAGGCATTGCTTTGTATTCCAGATATAAAGATGCAGAGAAGTGCAGGGAAATAAAAAGAGAATTTGGTGGTAGATGGAGCCCAGGTAGAAAAAGGTGGCATTACCCACTGGATTTTAAAGTTGTTGACTTTGCTGAAAAACTTTGGAGAAAAGACAATATCAAACTAGAAAAAAGCAATATGTTAAAAGAGTGGTATGAAAAAGAAAAGGAGAAAAGGCAGAAAGCCAAAAAAATAAAAGAAAAGGAAGATGTGAAGCCTTCTGAATTGGATACTGATTTAACTGATACTCTTTATGATTTTCAGAGGGTGGGTACAAAGTTTTTAGCTGAAAATAATGGTGCTATATTGGCAGATGATATGGGGCTTGGAAAAACTATAACCTCAATAGCAGCTTGTGACCATATTAATGCAAGTAAGATTTTAGTCATATGCCCAGCTACCTTAAAAATAAACTGGAAAAATGAAATACAAAAATGGCTTCCTGGCACTACTACTCAAGTGTTGAATGGGAATAAAAAGAAGCAACTTGAACAGGTGAAATCTGATGCTAAATTTATCATAACCAACTATGCTTCTATTAGAGAAAAAAGCAGGAAGAAAGTTAATGGAGAATGGACAAAAGTTGATAATCCATTATTTGAAGAGCTTAATGGGAAAGGCTTTGATGTTATTATATTGGATGAAGCCCACAGAGCTAAAAACAGGAAAAGCCAGCAAACTAAGGCTTTGTATAAGATTTCAAAAAATATAGACAGAGTGTATCATTTAACAGGAACACCTATCATGAACAAACCTGATGAGATATGGAGTTTGCTCCATATTATTGACCCAGTAAAATATAGTAGTTTTTGGAATTTTGTCAGACAATATTGTGAAATAACTAAACACAGATTTGGTACAGATATTGGAGAAGCTAAAAATCCAAAGGAGTTTAGGGAGATGCTTGCTCCATTAATGATAAGAAGGTTGAAAGAAGAAGTCATTGAAGATATGCCTGATTTAACTATCAATCAACAACAAGTAAAATTAGAAGGTAAACAAAGAAAGCTTTATGAGCAGATGGAAAAGAATATGATTGCTGAATTGGGTGAAAAAGAAAAAGTGGCTGCTCCTATAATCATTACAAAGATTTTAAGACTGAAGCAGATTTCAGTTTCAGCAGAGCTTTTAAAGGATGAACCTGAACTTAAACATTTCAAAAAATCTGCTAAAATTAAAGCCTTAATGGACATTTTAGAAGGAGCAGGTGAACAAAAGGTAGTAATATTCACCCAGTTTAAAAAGGCTGCTAAAATGGTTGCTAAGCACCTTAAAAATGAAGGCTGTGAATATGGAATTATTCATGGAGATGTTTCTCAAAATGAAAGACAAGCAGAAGTAGAGAAATTTCAAAATGACCCAAATTGTAAAATATTTATTGCTACTATTAAGGCTGGTGGTTTAGGCATCACACTTACAGCTGGCAATATTGCTGTATTTTTGGACAAAGATTGGGTGCCAGCAAATAATACACAGGCTGTAGATAGACTTCACAGAATTGGACAGAAAGACAGTGTAAATGTGATAGAGCTTTTGGCTAAAGATACTGTTGAGGAATATATTGAAGAGTTACTAGAAAAGAAACAAAAAACATTTGACAGTTTAATTGAAGGGAAAGTAAGTGGGAAGGAAGTATTGATGAATCTAACTGGGGGAGGAATAAAACAATAATCAAGTGAAGTGTTATTGGAGGTGATTAATTGAGTGAATTGACTATTGAAGATATTGAGATTGATTGGTCTAAAAATTGTTACAATCCTGATACTCATGATTGTGATGGTAGATATCAGGGTGCTACTAACTGTGAATTAGCCAAATATTATAAAGGTATTAGAGCAGATAAACCAACCAGAAAAGAAATGATTAAACACAAAAAGGAGGATGAATTAAATAATATAAAATGGAACAAATTTCTAAAATCAGAAGAAGGACAGAAAATGTTAAAAGAGATTGAAGAAGAAATGAACAAAGAGTTTGGTGAAGATTGGTTTGGGTTTAAATCTAATAAGAAAGACAATTGAACAATATCAGGCTATTGGAAGGAGGAGGAAAAAGATGGAGATTAATATAAAACAGGTTAAAACAAAAGAAATACAATTAGATGATGTGTTATACGGCCAGTTATTCATTTATCAAAATGAATTGTTTATTAAGGTAGATAAAATACTTGAAGATGAAGAATGGATTAGTGCAAGAAGTATGAAAACTGGAGAAGTTATTGAAATGGAAAAGAAAACAAAAGTTATTCTACCTAAAAAAGTTAATATTGAATATGAAATATGAAACAAGGAGGAGGAATATGAAATACTTAGAAAATGAATATTTTGCTATTACAACAAATGATGGCCGGTTTATTTGTGAAACTTTTGATTCATTAGATGAAGCTGTTGAAGTATGGAGCAAAAATTATGTTGGGCGCCATAAAGTTGTGAAGGTTACTGGTAGTAGGAAATTGAATTAAAGGAGGGAG
>PUNP01000441.1 GCA_003551785.1 Candidatus Brocadiaceae bacterium
CCAAAATGACCTGTTGAAACGTCATGCTTTACAGGTATTGAGATAATGCTTTAATCAGCCTTAGCCGAGAATAACGGGTATTTTTGACTTTTTCGCGCTGGGCGTTTCTGCTCTGTCAGGTATCCAAGCGATTATGCACTGCAAGTATAAAGTTAAAGAACATACTACTCCTACCGACATAGTAATCTTAATCTAAATAGGAATGATTGTCAAGTTCTTCTCTTTTTTTGAGGTTTATTTCGAGTATTCAGCAAAAAAATTCTATTAGTCCTATTTAACAAATTAGGTGGTATTGCAAAGTTTGCCAAGTTCTTTTTTAGATTTATTTCAAGTGTTCGGCAAAAAAAGGCCTATTAATCCTATCATCTATATTCATTATGGGCGATATGGACAAGTTTGTCAAGTTCTTTTTTTTGCAGTTGATTTTACGCAGGTAATTCATATATACTATCAGGTGTTTCTTTGTGATATAAGTCTCCAGGCAACATGATAATCGACTTACGACCATCGACCGAGTTTTTGAATCTTCTATGAGTGAAATAATCAAAACATACAGACCTGCGTATAAACCCGAATGTCCTGCCGTCAGAGACCGCAGGCGAATACAACGGGAATTGGGCGATTTCCTTATGGATGAAAGCCGCACCGAAGCCGAGGGGGTGGACGTTATTTTCTTTCCTGAAAATATTGACCAACTCAGCGCAGCCGTCGCACAATGTAGAAAAAATGAGATGAAAGTCTCGGTTTCCGGAGCCAGAACGGGTATCGCCGGCGGCGCGGTGCCGGTGGAATCTGATGCCGTCATCTCGCTCGGTAAAATGAACGTAGTTCACGGTCTCAATCATCAGCTAAAAGACGGCAAAAATGTTTTCAGTATCCGCGTCGAAGCCGGACTTATACTCTCGCAGCTGCAGGAGGCGTTGAAAAATACCAACATACACGAACTGCCGTGGGATAATCAGCAGGCGAAAAATGCTGGTCTGGAAGTATTGGAGCATAGGAAAAGTAAGCTCTTCTACCCAGTGGATCCCACCGAGGTTTCCGCGCAGATAGGCGGCACAGTGGCGACCAACGCCAGCGGCGCGCGTTCCTACTTCTACGGTCCTACACGTCACTGGGTGGAGGGCGTCAGAGTAGTGACCGCTTCAGGGGAAATCGCTGAATTGAAGCGCGGACAATGCACGGCGAAACAGGGACGTTTCACGCTTGTAAACAGCAATCAGGAGCACTGCACTTTTCGGTTACCCCGCGATCTGAATATGCCGAAAACGAAAAATACGGCCGGCTATTATATCCCCGGTCAAAACATGGATGCAGTGGATTTGTTCATCGGGAGTGAGGGTACACTGGGCATCATTGCAGAAGCCACGCTCCGTTTGACATTTGAGCCGCCCGAGCGGCTCTTTGCCAACGTGTACCTGAAAGATGAATCCGCCGCTCTGGATTTCGTCGAGGCGATAAGGGATTTGACAACGCTCAATGTGCTGGCGATAGAATATACCGATCCTCAAGCCTTGGCTCTGCTTCGCGATAAGCGACAGCGTGATGGTGCTTCCAGCGGTGTGCCGCGCCTGCCGCACAATTGTGGGTGCGTGGTGTACATGGAAATAGCCTTCGACGGTGATGAGGAGTTTAAAGAGTGTTACGACTTACTCGAACCGGAGATAAAGTCGGCCGGTGGCAGCGCGGAAAATACCTGGGCAAGCTTCTCTCCGACACAGATGCAGGCGATGAAGGACTTCCGCCACGCCGTACCCGAAGCCGTCAATACCGTTATAGCCGAGCGAAAACGGGTAGTGCCCGAGATTCATAAAATCGGCACCGACATGGCCGTCCCCGACGCGTATTTGAGGGATGTGCTGAAGCTTTACCACCGGGAGCTGGAGGCTTCCGGCCTCCAGCACGTGATATTCGGTCATATCGGCGACAACCACCTCCATGTCAATATACTGCCCGAAACCGCCGCTGACGTCGAAAAAGCAAAAAAGTTATATCAAATTTTTGCACAGAAGATCGTTACAATGGGAGGAAGCGTCTCCGCCGAACACGGTATCGGAAGGATCAAAAAAGAACTGCTCAGAATGCAGTACAGTGAAAGCAAGATGGGTGCCATGCACGCCGTCAAACAAGCTTTCGACCCTGATGAGATGCTGAACCGCGGTGTGATTTTCTGAATGGTTATTTTTATTACTCTGCTTTGGAGGGCTGCGATCGAAAGGTTACTAAACAGCCCCTTGTTCAATCATAGCATCTGCAACTTTAACGAATCCTGCTATGTTAGCGCCTTTCACGTAATTAACTAAACCGTTTTCATCTTTTCCGTAGTTCAGACATGTATCATGGATGTCCTGCATGATTTGATGGAGACGGCCTTCAACTTCTTCTCTCGGCCATCCCATCCGCATGCTGTTCTGTGCCATTTCGAGTCCGCTGGTGGCCACGCCGCCGGCGTTAGCCGCTTTGCCCGGGCCATAACAGATTTTCGCATCGGTAAAAACTTTTACAGCATCCGGGGTGGAAGGCATGTTGGCACCTTCACTGACACAGACGGATCCGTTGTTGATTAATCTTTTTGCATCCTCTATGTTGATTTCATTTTGAGTAGCGCTGGGAAAAGCGGCATCGCATGGCACATCCCAGGGTTTCTTGCCCGGGCGGTATTCACAGTTATATTCCTCGGCATACTCCTTAATCCTGCCCCGACGCACGTTCTTAAGCTCCATGACGTATTCCAACTTTTCCGGTGAAATGCCGTCGGGGTCGTAAATGCAGCCGCTCGAGTCGGAGAGGGTAATGCATTTTCCACCGAGTTGGGTAACTTTTTCGACGGTGTATTGGGCGACATTTCCTGAACCGGAAACGACACAGGTCATTCCGTCCAGAGTTTTACCGGCATATTTGAGCATTTCATCAGCGAAATATACTGTCCCGTATCCGGTAGCTTCCGGTCGTATGAGGCTTCCGCCCCAATTTAAGCTCTTTCCGGTCAAAACCCCGGTAAACTCATTTTTAATGCGCTTGTACTGTCCGAACAGATACCCTATTTCCCTGGCGCCAACGCCGATATCACCCGCAGGAATGTCGGTGTCGGGGCCGATATGCCGCGTAAGTTCTGTCATAAAACTCTGACAAAACCGCATCACTTCATTATCCGACTTCCCCTTTGGATCGAAGTCCGCCCCGCCTTTACCACCGCCCATAGGCAGTGTCGTGAGGCTGTTTTTAAAGACCTGCTCAAAAGCCAAAAACTTCAGTATGCTCAGATTAACGCTGGGATGAAACCGCAACCCGCCTTTATACGGCCCAATAGCGCTGTTCATTTCTATGCGGAAACCGCGATTCACCTGTATTTTGCCGTTGTCATCCAACCAGGGAACGCGAAATATAATAATACGTTCCGGTTCAACTAAGCGCTCTAAAACATTTTCGTCTTTATACTGTGGGTGGGTTTCCATAAAAGGCACAAGCGACTCAACCACTTCTTTAACGGCCTGGTGAAACTCGACCTCACCCGGGTTTTTCACTTTTACTTTCTGCATAAATGAATCCAACATCTTTTTTCCCCGACATTCGAATAAGACAGTAGAAAATCTATATTGGCTTTATATATTACCACTTGACGTTCTCAAATGCAAATAGGTGTTATCAGTGTGGAACTAAAACGCTGCGGATGAAATATAACTGCCTGCCATTTGACAGTCAATACCTTTTCCACTAAAATGTAGCACGATATTTGTATAAATGCTACAGAGTGATACCCCTATAGGTGGGCTTGCTGCTTTCACCGAAAAGCAGCATCACGCACATGTTGATTTCTGCGCATATGCATCAAATGACGCAATATAAGTTAATTTCATGATGAGGAAAATAATTTTATGATTGGTAAAAAATGGGATTGTGTAAGGCTATGTGTGTGTGCATTGGTTGCCGTTTCTTTTTGCAGCGTGGTTCTCACTGCTGAAGAGAATGATGTACCTGAAGAAGAAGATATTGTGGTCATCGCTTCGCCAATTATTGAAGGCAACACGGTGGACAGGTATGGCTCAAGCTCGACAGTAGTCAGCCGGGAGCAAATCAGCGATCTGAACGCCCGCGACATCGGCACGGCACTCAGGCGAACGCCGGGCGTCACGATATCGCGCTATAATCATATAGGTTCTCACGGTGGTGCTGACGGTGGTGGGATATTTATCCGCGGTCTTGGCACCAACCGTCCCGGCGGGGACATGAAAACATTCATAGATGATGTTCCGATGTACATGGGCGTGTACAACCATCCTCTGCTGGATTTGCTGTCGATCGATTCGGCCGAATCCATCGAAGTATCCAAAAGCCCACGCAATCAGCAATTTGGAAACACCTTCGCAGGGTTAAATATTCGCCCAAAACGTATTCGTCAGGAAGGGTATCATACCGAAATCGGCCTGGCAAGCGGCAGCTACAATACTTTTATGCAGACCTTTGAACACGGCGGGAAGGTGGATGCCTGGGACTATTATATCGGACAGAGTTACCGCAGCTCTGACGGACACCGTGACGACAGCGGAGGAATTCTGCGCAACTACTTCGGGCGGTTGGGTTATGAACTGAATGATAACTGGGATGTCAGTCTTTTTGGCCTGCATACAGATAACGTTGCAGGCGACCCGGGCCCACGAGATGGAACCCCCGGTGAAAAGTATGAGACTGAGACGTGGATGGGGTCGGTGTCGTTTGATCATACGTATGAATCGTTCGAAGGCTCGGTGAAAGCCTTTATCAACTCCGGCGGAGCTGTCGAAACAAGCGGTAGTCTTCCCGAGTTTCAATTCACCGGTATAAAAGCCCAGGAAACCCTTTATCCGTGGGAAGGCACCGAAATCGATATAGGACTGGATTACGAAGAAATCAGAGGAAAGAGAAGAACAAGAAATGTACGCGGCGGCCCCACCATTGATACATGGAGAGGCCCGGTACAGCGTATTTTATCTCCTTCAGTTGGTTTAAGTCAGTTTATAGGCAGCAGGGATGGATTGTATATAGTGCCGTCAGTGGGAGCACGTTATTACGATCACAACCGTTTCAGTTCCGAAACCGCGCCCAACGCCGGTATGATATGGGGATACAGCAACACTCAGTTTCATGTGAGCTGGTCGCGGGGAGTGAGCTATCCCGGTTTGGAGATTTGGCGTTTTGGCGGAGATGCTGATACGCTCAACGCTGAAAAAATGGACCATTATGAACTGGGTGTCAACCACACCTGGGAGCGATTGCGTGCCGAATTAACGCTGTTTCGGGCGCGCGGAAAGGACCGTTATATGGTGTTCGGCCCTGATGCTTTCCAAAATATTGATTCTTATCGCACTGAAGGAATCGAACCGACCATTACCTATTATCCCGTAGATGAACTGTCCGTCTTTGTCGGTGGGACGTATCTCGTTACCGACCCCAGGGATATGCCTTATTCCCCCAGAAGAACCCTGAGTTCCGGGCTAAACTGGAACTTCTTGGACGATTACGTGCTTAATCTGGATGCGCAGTATGTATCCAGCATGTATGGCACTGCCGAACCGCGCAGTCCAATGCGTCCGAGCGATGACGATGAAGTTGGCAGCCATTTCCTGCTCAACGGCAAGCTCAGCTACCATCTTAATTTCCAGACATTCGGAATGCCGGATGCCGGATCGGAAATATTCATCGCAGCGGAAAATATCACCGATCGCCGATACGAATATCGGCCGGGATACCCCATGCCACGGTTCAACGTCATGGCCGGTTTGAATATGCGGTTTTAATTGCTGCATAGTTTGGAGATGATATATTATTGTCGATTAAATGAGAAATCAAGTTTTTTTTACCATAATTAGAAACAATCCTTAGAGACACTCCCATGAAATTAAACCGTCATATCAGATTCTTCGTCATTGTCCTGATCGTTGCGGGCATCCTGGTATTTACAGCCCTCAATTCCCGAAACAATGAAACACCGCAGGTTATCACCACAACCAGCGTGCTTTCGTCAATTGTCGATGATATCGCTGGCGATCACATTAAAACCGCTTCACTCGTTCCCGCCGGCTCCTGTCCCGGGCATTTCGATATAAAAATAGCTCATCTCAGGCTGATTGAGCAGAGTGGGATACTCTTGGCACACGGGTTCGAACCTTACCTGCCGGAAATCAAGCAATCGATCAAAAACTCATCCTTTGATCCGATTTTTATTCAGCTTGAACGGAGCTGGCTGACTAAAAACGGGATGAGCAGCTTATATCGTCAGGTCGCTGAAAACCTGATCAAGGCTTTCCCCGACTATGAACAGTCGGTATCGGCTGAGTTGGAACGTGCATCAGCAGAAATAGGTAGAATGCACGATAATGTGCGTTCGGTCACTGAAAAAATATATGCCGAGCAGGTTGCCGTCATAGCCAATGATCATCTCCGTGGCTTTTTGGAGTATATAGGGTTCGATGTTGCGGCCACCTATGATCGGCGTGAAGACCTGTCTCCGGTCAAGATCAAAAATCTTATGAAAGCCGGAGAAGAAAAAGGCGTGCGGATTGTTATAGACAATATGCAGGCCGGTGAAGATACGGGTAAAGTTTTTGCCGAAGAACTCGGTATCGCGCACGTTGCGGTATCCAATTTTCCGGCAGTGCTGCCCGACGGCGAGACCCTTTATGCTACGCTTCTGCTTAACCTTGAACGGATAACAAAAGAACTAAAATAGCCCTGGCTCACGATGAAACCAGAAGTCGAATTAAAAAACGTAACGGTAGGATATTTGACTGAAACCGTCATCAGAAACCTTTACCTGGCCATCATGAAAGGCGACCTGGTGGGGATTTTCGGACCTAACGGAGCCGGCAAGACGACATTACTCTGCGCTGTGAACGGTCTTGCCGTGCAGACCGGCGGCAGTGTTTTGATTCGTGGCAAAGAACTCACAAAATTGTCAGGGATAAAGCTGAGGAAGTCCATAGGTTTCGTCCCCCAGCATTTCGACATCGACCCACGTCTGCCCATATCCGCCCGGGAAGTTGTGTTGATGGGGCGATACGGGAAAATGGGGCTTTTCCGTTTTGCCGGACGCACTGAGTGCAGGCTGATCGAGGAACTCAGCACAATGCTGGGCATATCGCACGTGATACACAAACCTTTCGGACAGCTGTCCGGTGGTGAAAAGAAGCGTGTGCTTATTGCCAGAGCGCTCATAAAAGAGCCCACCATCATGCTGCTGGATGAAATATTTGCATGGCTGGACAAAGAAATGCAGGAGAAACTCCTCGGCATCATCAAAAGAATTCATCACGACTGGCGGCTCACCACGCTGATTGTTTCTCATGACCTGAAGATGATCGAAAATATTTGCGAAACGGTTATCTGGATGCAGAAGGGGGAAGTCGTTTTTAACGGCAGGAAGTCGGAATTTCTGGAGGCAGTCAATGAGTGAAGTGATGGAACTTTTTCATTACAGTTTTTTCCAGCGCGCGCTGATCGCATGCTTACTGGCCGGACTCGCCTGCGGTATAGTGGGCGCCTGGATCGTGGTCATGAAAATATCTTTTATTGGCGTTGCTGTTTCCCACGCGGCTTTTGCCGGAGGGCTGCTGGCGCTTCTTATCGGCCAGCCGGTCGTTTTAATTTCTTTCCTTTTCAGTCTCATGGCATGTGCTGTTTTAGGGCCTGTTTCCGATCGGGTTCAGCTGCACCCGGAGACTTCAATAGGGATACTGTTTTCCTCCACTCTCGGTCTGGCGTTCCTTTTCATGGGCATGCTTCCCGAGGGGAGGAGCCAGGGGCTTAACCTGCTATGGGGCAGCGTGCTGACTGTCAGCGGCGGCGATGTGACCCTGCTGGCACTGACGGCAGCAGCAGTAATACTGATAACAATAGTATTTTACAAAGAACTTCAGTCTGTGATATTCAACAGAGAACTGGCCCGAGCAGCGGGCATTGCGGCTGCACCGTTTTTTTACCTTCTCTTATTCCTGACCGGCGCAACGGTCAGCACGACCCTGAAGTCGGTCGGCGGGCTATTGGTTTTTGCGTTTATCATCAATCCAGCGGCATCCGCCTATCAGCTCACCTTCAGCTTGAAAAAGATGTACGGCCTTTCTGTGCTTTTTGCCATCGTATCCGGCTGGCTGGGTATTTTGGCAGCTTCGCTATTTAACGTACCGGCCGGGGCATCCATAGTGTTGGTCTCCAGTGTAATTTTCACTCTATCCGCTATTTTTTCACCCAAGAGGAAACTGAATGAAAAACAGGAATGAATTCTTTAATCAGGCCGCCGAAGGATGGGATAATGATCGCAGGGAAACGCAAGAAAGCTTTCGGCGGGTTGTCAAAGCAGCCGAAATCAGGGAAGGCCAAACCATATTGGACGTGGGCACCGGAACCGGCGTTCTTTTGCCCTATATCAATGAAGTATTGTGCGGAAAAGGTCGGATATATGCTATCGATTATGCTGAAAAAATGATAGAAAAACTCGTTGCGAACGGACATCCGCCTAATGTCATACCGGAGGTTAAGGATATACACCGAACGGGGTATTGTAACAAGAGTTTTGACCGTGTCATTGCCAATTCCTGCTACCCGCATTTTGAAAAGAAGCCGGCAGCGCTGGCGGAAATCAACCGCATCATGAAGGCAGATGCGCTTTTTATCCTTTCACACCCCACCGGTCGCGAATTTGTGAACAATATCCACAAAACCACTCATGAATGCATAAAAACCGACCTCCTGCCCGAACCGGAGGCTATGCTCCCCCTGATATTATCGAACGGATTTCAAGTGATGGAAGTTGTCGATGAACCGGACTTCTTCTTGATGAAATTCAAGAAAAACTCTGCGCCTTAGGGCGGACACCGCTCACGTCTGCCTCAACTGATTCTTCAGGACCTCGGTATCCATCACACGGAAAACCACGGGCGTATTGATATGTCGTTGCGCTGCTGTCTTTGCTCGCCACCGTAAACGAGTGTGGCATTCGGGCGGGGCACATCAGCCTGTTTGCACCACCATGAGAGCGCATTCAGCATATCACCCGTGGCGGTTTGACCGGATTTTATCTCGACGGGATACATTTTCGTGCCTTCCTCGATAATCATATCAACTTCGTGCCCGGTTCGGTCACGCCAGAAATACAGAGGCGGCTTGCGTCGGTGATGGAGGTAGGCTTTACGCACCTCGGCAGCGATGTAATTTTCAAATATCTCTCCCCGCAAAGGGTGGGTCTGGAGTTGTGTTTCATCCTTTATACGCAACAGGTTGCAGACCAATCCCGTGTCGCAAAAATACATCTTGGGGCTTTTAATTATGCGCTTGTTGAAATTGCGATAATACGGCTCAAGCAAAAAGAGAATGAAGCTTGTTTTCAGCACCGATATCCAGCGCTTGACCGTATCCACAGAGATGCCGCAATCATTGGCCAGAGAGGAATAATTTAAAAGCTGTCCTATGCGGCCCGCACACAGCATCAAAAAACGCTCAAAAGTTTCCAAATCCCCTACATTAACCAGCATACGGACATCCCGGTGGAGATAAGTTTGGATATAGTCCGGCAGCCATACATCGGAGGGAATATTCTGATCATGAATCCGCGGATAAAAACCTGTCCGTATCGTTTCCCAAAGACTTAACGACGTATTGTCATTATGAAACAAAGCAGCCGGACAGTCCGGCTCAGGCTGGTGCTGTTTTTCCAGCTCCGAGCGGGAAAAGGGGAGAAGATTCAAGATACCGCAGCGCCCTGCAAGCGTCTGAGATACACGGTTCATCAGCAGAAAATTATGCGATCCGGTCAGCACGAACCGTCCCGTACTGTTATCATTGTCAACCGAAACCTGAATCTCCGAAAGAATTTCGGGAACTTGCTGAACCTCGTCGATAATGACCGGTCCGGCGTATTGTTTTATAAAACCGGCAGGATCTTCCCGCGCATACATCCGTTGTTCGGTCGCTTCCAGGGTGACATATTCATAATCAGGGAAAGCTGCTCTGGCAAGCGTGGTTTTCCCTGACTGCCGCGGCCCGGTCAGCGCCAAAACGGGATAATAACCGGCATCCCGCTGTAAATAATGTTCTATGTATCGCTTTATCATGGTGTCTATTTTACGATACAATCGTAAATCTGTCAAGAGGGTTTAGGCGAAGCGTCTAAACTTGCATTTTGCGCTCTGAAAATGCAATAATAATGGCGCGAAATTGGCTATCCTGAAAAAAACTTGATGATCTGAATCATAAACAAGATAAGCCGGAAAAGTCGATTTTAGTTGTCGTTGTTAGTTGCTGTTTGCTGGTAAAACGACTTCATTGCTTTTTGCGGGAATTGAGTAGTTTTTCATCTATTCGTGTCGGCTGTCATTCGCCTGTTTTTTTGACTGCCTACCAGCAACCAGCAACTTTTGCCAAAAA
>PUNP01000592.1 GCA_003551785.1 Candidatus Brocadiaceae bacterium
AACAGGGAGACTCCACGGGGCTTGTCCCCGTGGTTATCATGATTAGCCTAAAAACACAATGAAGATACTAAAACTAAAACATTATTCGGACTTATGCAACTAAGCACTAGCTTCCTTTGATTAAATGTATTTCATCAGGTATATGGAGTTTTGAGTGAAAAAATTATCAACGAAAGATAACTGTTCTGTTTTTTCTACTACCGATATTTCGTTGCCATGGGAGCGTTTTGTGCCGTTTTTTGATAAGGCGTGGGACGTTGATGATCCGGTGAAAAGAAAGGTGTCCCGTAAAGTCGTGATCAAAAACGAAGTGGATGGACGGCAATATTACGTTAAAATATATTCACGTAGGCATGCCAAAGGGGTCGAACACAACCTGCTGCGCGGCTCATCACTCGCGCTGTTCCGGAGTAAGGCCGTGAAACACATGGCAACGGCCGCGAGATTAAAAGATATCGGGGTCGGCATTGCTGAACCTTTGATAGCTATTGAACGGCGATACGGCCTGATCCGCCAGGAAAGCATGCTTGTTACACCCGAATATTCACTCCCATCGCTCAGCGGATGTTTAAAAAGCGCAAAAAAATGGGATAATTTTCGACCTTCCGTCGAAAATGTGGTTCAGGATATTGCTAAAATGCACGACGCCGGGTTTATCCATCGAGACCCGCATTTCGGAAACGTGCTGGTCAAAGATGATATGAGCGTAATATGGCTTGATTTCGGGACTGTCAGGAAATTTCGTTTGCGCAAAAAATCCTTCAGAGACCTGCGAGAATTATATCTTAGAACCGTTAAAATGCTCAGCGAATGGGTCGATGCGCCTGAAGAGCTGGCCCTCGAGCTGCTTATCTGCAATTACCCCCATACTGACCGCGTTCATGAAGCGCTGCGGTCTTCCGTTTCAGGATTCCAATGATCACTTCTCGTTCAGCACTCCAAGTATACCAAAGCTTTTATCCTGTTATCTCGTTGATTGAGATGGTATTATGAGTCATTTTGGTCATCTGGACTTGAGGGTTGTGAGATAGGTGCGCTATGCAGGCAGCTCAGCGCCAAAACCATTGAAGTCATGTATTCTAACTGAAAGTGATAATACTTTGCTACTATCGATCTGACGAGTAAGGCTCCGATAAAACTGCTGTAAACACCCAGAAGAAGCAGATAGTGCCGTTTATTTTCTACTGTGAGTAAACGCTTAAACCCCGCCGTCAGAACCGCGAGAAAAAGAACAATAAATCCAACCAGACCGACAACACCGCTGTCGACAATAAACCGCAGGTACATGTTATGTTCATGGCCCCAGGGAATCCTTTCCATGTCTAAATATTCCGACTTCAGGTCTCTTGAAAAGTTGAGACCGAACCATATATTTGGGCGTATCTGTTCGATATACTCCGGCCAGACACCATCACCGCGGCTGGATACGGACATTAAATTGTCACGCCTTAACCAGTTTTGTGTCGCTGAAAGTGCCGGCTCATTGTAACTGATAAAGAGCCAGATAGTGACTATACTCATTACCAAAACAGCAGAAAAGCCCAGAACAACTTTTTTATCGGGATATTTTACGAGGTATCCAATGGAAAAAATCAGCATGGCTATGATAAAACCCCCTTGAGAAGCGCGCGAACCAGTCAGCAGAAGAGCTATAATGGCTGCGATCCATAGAATGATGTGAGGGATAATAAAAATATATTTGTTTTTTCTCATTAAAGTAAAAATCATACCCGCTGATATAATGATGGGCAAGAAATAGGCAAAATACGCGCCGAATTCGTTTACATGGTAGTTAAACGGGCTGATATAGCTTGGGTGGCCTGCGCTCTCCCAAGGCAGGGCTTCAGCACCCAGAAAGAATTCGTAGAGACCCCAGAAAGTGGCAAGAAACATGGCAAATATACAGCCCCATAAGAAAGCGCCGGTCAGTGTTTTGTTAGAGAAAATGACAAAAACGCCGGAGAATATTAAAGCAAACTTTAGATGAAATGATCGAATCGAATCAAGCCCACTGCTGAAATGAAATGGAATGAACTGCGGTATAACGGTGAATAATATAAAAATAAGAATCGCTAATACAGTCCAACGATCAACCGTGTATTGAGACATCCATTTTTTGCCCCATAAACTGAATCCCAACACCGGCAGTAATATCATGGATGCTTCAACAAAAGTGTGCATAAACCGGGTTACTAATGCGCCAGGCAGGAGAAAACATATTATGGCAGTGAAAATGATGCCGATTCTACGATAATCAGATGTTTTCACAATAGGCGGTCCTCAAAGTTATGGTCGTAAGTAATATTAAAATATAGTTCTCAATAGATTTTTGCATGTAAATAATAGCATAAGAACTACTCATTTTCAAGGACTTATGCCTTGAAAATGGGGCGCCTGTCGGCGCAGTGCATTGCAAAGTCAAAAAAACGGACAATATTGGTATATCCGCCGTGTCCTGAAAGGACACTACATACCAGCCCAGGGTGTGAACCCTGGGAACGCGAATGCAACCCAACAAACCGCGTCCTGTAGGGACGCCACATTTTCTGCGATGTTCGGATGGTTTCGTCAACGGGATGCGCGAATACGTGGCGGTATGTGCCGTCCTTACAGGACGGGTCTTTGGGGGATTGGGCGTTTTCCCAGGGCTTATACCCTGGGCTGGTATGTTATGCCTTTTCAAGGCAATAAGGATTTTTATTTTATTTCTGTACATCCTTAATTTGTTAACGATGTGCGGAATCTAAGCGCCTGTAATGCTTGCAAAAAAAGTCTATCCTTCACTTGCTTTTTCAGACCAGCTGCTTTACTATTTATCATAAATAATAATTTGATACGGATATTTTTTTCCGGGGGTTAAACCAGATAATGAAACTACAACCTTTGTTTGTGCAGAAAAATCCTCACAAGAAAGGATCCCAATTTAGCTTATTCCGGCTCATCAGGGAATTCCAGAATGACAATCAGGCTCCTGTGCTCTTATCCTCTCGGGAAGGCTGGTTAACCGATGCTTTCAGAAGCATAGGGGGGACTGTATTAGTCAATAGATTTCCCGGGTCACGTTCTCTTACCGCCAGACTGTGGCGTAACAGAAGATTTGCTCATTTGATTAAAAGACAACTGAAAGATAACAGAATAAATCCCGGAATAGTATTCGGTAATGATCATTCGGAAGGGCTTGTAGCTCTGCACATTGCCAGAGCCCTGGAAGTGCCCAAGGTGTTGATCCTGAGACATCCATATATGTCTCAAAAAGGATTTCAAAAATATGGCGGCTATAAAATGGATGCTCTGGTTTCAATTAATCAATGGATGGAAAAAAAAGTAGCTGAATGGTTGGATAAGGGGCCTCAACGCTACTTTATCGAAAATGGTTTATCAGATGATGAATTTTATCCTCCGATGAATGTCGCCGAATCCTTTCCCGATAAAATTTTAGTCCCCGGTTCTAAGGAACCACGAAAAGGGTGGGAAGATATGTTTGAAGCTCTTATATTGCTTGACCAGCATAATGAGGAATTTCCCCCTACTCAGTTTGATTTTACTGGTGAAAGGCCGCCCTTTTACTCAAAACATGAAAAGATTTTGAACAATTCTCGTTTCAACATCCGTTTTATAGGGCATGACGATAACTTTCAGGAATTGATGCGTTCTTACAGCTTGATTGTTGAACCTACTCGTTCTGAAACTTTTGGGATGGTCGGGTTGGAAGCCGTAGCAGCCGGTGTGCCAATATTATCTACTTATGCAGGAAATATTTCTCATATTTTGGAGAAAAAGTTTTTGTTGAAAACGAATAACCCTCAAAATATTGCTGAAAAATTGACAAAAATTCAAAAAGAATGGTCTTCTGTTCACTTCCCCCTGAGGCAATACCAGGATTTGCTGAAAGAAAAATATTCTATCAAAAGAACTTATCAAGGTTACAAAAAAATGTGTTTAGATATGGTCTGATTTATATGTCGGGTTCTCCGTGTCATCTTTGCGGATATTGAGATTTTTTGTTTTTTAGTTTGACACAGTTCGCGTACAGTGTTAAAATCACGCTTAAATTTTCGTATATGTAAGTTTATGTTTTTTTAGTCAAAGCTCAAGGAGGAGCAACGATGGCTGACATGAAAGAATTAGCTGATGCTATTATAAGTGGTGATGCTAATAAGGCAAAAGAGTTAACTCAAAGTGCTGTAGATGAAGGTGTTGATGCTGAAACTATTTTGAACGACGGCCTGACCGCCGGAATGGGAGTTATTGGTAAAAGGTTTAAAGCGAACGAAGTCTACGTCCCCGAAGTGCTTATCGCTGCCAGAGCTATGCATGCCGGTATGGAAATACTTGAACCGCTGCTCGCCGAAGCAGGCGCAAAACCCAAGGGTATCGTGGTCCTGGGCACAGTTAAAGGTGATCTGCATGATATCGGTAAAAATCTCGTTAATATGATGCTCAGAGGTGGTGGCTTCAAAGTCATCGATGTCGGCATCGATGTGGCCGAAGATAAGTTCGTTGAAGCGGCTAAAAATGAAAATGCCGACCTGGTAGCACTCTCGGCCTTGCTTACCACCACAATGCCGCAAATGAAAACTGTTATCGATGCGCTTAAAGAAGCCGGTATCGAGTCTAAAACTATCATCGGCGGAGCGCCCGTAACTCAGGATTATGCCGAAGAAATCGGTGCTGACGGCTATGCGCCCGACGCCGCCTCTGCCGTAGATATCGCTGCCGAACTTATCGGCTGACATCTGCATTCTTTTTGTATCATTTAGCACTAAACCGCTGCTGTGGATTACTAATTCCATCGTAGCGGTTTTTTTGTGATTGCTCTGTGAAACATGTACATCGCAATCGCAATCCTCAGTGAAGTGCGTCGTGTCACCCCGGCTCAAGGGCACGGCGGTGATTGATGGGGTTCTATAAGGACTTACGCATTTTCAGAGACTGCGTCCTGGAAAATGTGGTGCCTTTGGCGCAGTACAAGCGTGACACAGACATTCTTGTCTGTGGCTCTTCTTAACAGACAGGAATGTCTGTTTTACATACCGGCTATTTATTTTTCGAGGTGTGGTGTGAATCCTGCAAGCAAATCTTTCGATTCATGGGGCGAGCTCGAACATTTCTATAAACGCCTCGACGCGCTGCTTAAACGTGGCCCGGTCGGCTTTATCGGGGTGGATGATGATGGCATTATAAGATATTGGAATGAAAATTGTCAGCGTATCCTGGGTTATCACGCTGATGAATTAGTTAATAAGTCACGTGTCGATGATATTGCGGGGGAATCCGCACTTTCAATTGATAGTGCGGAAGGCAAAGTTCTCAGCGGGGAGTGCGTTTTTATCCACAAAAACGGTACCCCACGCATACTTCATCGTATAGCTTTGCCTTTTTATCTCGCTGAAGCCGGTTCTAAAGTCTCCGGTTATACACTATGCCTTTTCGATATGACTGAGCGCCGTGAGGCAGAGGAAGCGCTGCGTAGGGAACGCAATATGATGAACCTCGTGCTCGATACTATGGGGGCAGGCCTGGTGTTGTTTAACGCCGAAGGAAGAGCACAATGGGTCAACAGCACTCTGACTAAATGGTTCGGTGGCCGCAGCGAAGATTATAAAGGACTTACCTGCCAGGAGGTCTTTCATTGCCATACTAAAAATTGTGATCAGTGCGCAATCGGCCTGGCTGTAGATAAAAATACTACTCAAAGTATCGAAATGTGGCGCACTGATGAGACCGCGAGCCGCCGATGTTTTGCGCAAATGGCCACCCCCTTGGAATTAGGACGACGCCAGTATTTAGTCCTCACTCTTGATGTTACCGAAGATAGAAGACGTAAAGAACATTTGCAGATTCTCAATGAGCTTGCGCGTGCCCTTAATCGCTCTCTCGACCCGGACACCGTTCAGCATCTTGTCTTAACCTGCGTTACCGCCGGACATGCCCTCGGGTTCAATCGCGCCTTCCTGTTCCTCGTTGATCAAAAGCAGAAATACCTGAAAGGCAGTATGGCTGTCGGTCCGATTTCCGAACAGGATGCCGCACGTATTTGGAACCAGGTTGACGAAGAAGTCGATTCTCTGGACGATTTGCTGGCAAGAGAGCAGTTGGCCGAAAGTGATATGGAACTTACTGATATAGTGCGCGGTATTCAGCTCGAGTTGAACGACAGCGCCGGCTTCTGGGGAGAGTCGATGGAATGCATGAAAACTAAACTGGTGAATGCTTCTGACCAAAATAACCTGATCGAACACCAGGTTATCGCTAAGCTTGACCTTCGGCAATTTGTCCTCGCTCCTTTAGTCGCCCGAAATGATTTTATTGGCGTATTGATAGCCGATAATCGTTTTTCACAGGCGCCGATAGATGATAATTTAGTCCATCTTGTAGAAGATTTCGCCGCCCAGGCTTCGCTTGCCATTTCCAATGCAAGAGCTTATAGAAACCTGAGCGATAAAATGCAGGAACTGGAAAATACTCAGGAGAAACTCATTGATGCAGAACGCTTTGCCAGTGTGGGGCGGATGGCCGCCCATATGGCACATGAAATCCGGAACCCACTCGCCACTATAGGCGGATTCGCAAAATCTATCGAAAGAAATTGTGAAAAACCCGAAATAGTGCAGAGAAACGCTGCTATAGTTTATAATGAAGCCCTGCGGTTAGAGGGGGTGTTAAATGATGCTCTGAATTTTACTCGCCCGGTAAAACTCAACAAAGAAATGTGCGCGCTTAACGATTTACTCAGAGAAATAGCTGAAGAATATAGAGGACAAATGAGTAAAAAAGGCATCAAATTCCGACTTGATTTGGATGAAAGCTTGCCGGAAATACATGCCGATAGACACCAGATTAAACAAGTCCTGATTAACCTTTGCCATAATGCTTTTGAAGCTCTTGAGATTTCACCGGAAAAAAAATTCCTGCTCGGCAGTTCTAAGGCACAGGATGAAATTATTATTTCTGTCTCAGATTCCGGTCAGGGGATGGACCAAGAAACGCGTAAGAACATTTTTGCTCCTTTCTATACTACAAAAAAGGGGGGGAGTGGGTTGGGACTCGCTATTTCAAGAAAAATTGTTCAAGAACATGGCGGTGATATCGAGGTCGAGAGCCAACGCGGGAAGGGAGCGAATTTCTATATACGTTTGCCCGTTGGAAGGGAACAGTAAATACTCTCACGCACTTGATTGCAGTACATCGACAGGTAATTGTCGAAGTGCGATTTTTTGTTTTCTGCTTGCTACGTCCAGTGGAAAGAGCTATTATGGGTATAATTCAAATCACAATAAATTCATTGCGTTGCTAAATTAAAGTCAAATCCAGCAGTCATTTTTTCCACGGGGACAAGCCCCCTGGGGTATCGTTTAGTGGGGCCAATTCGTTTCTGGTGGTCAATCGTTAAAACCACGGGGACAAGCCCCGAGGAGGTTCATTTCCTTCGTCTTTATTCATTCCCCACGGGCCTTGTGCCCGTGGAAGAAATGACTGACTATCAGAAAACAGAATGCCGGCAAATGGCGACTCCACGGGGCTTGTCCCCGTGGTTATCATGATTGGTATAAAATCAAAAGAAACCCTCAGTTGAATAAACCGCTTATTTCACGCGTTTTCAGTGGTGCATCTGTGGCAAATGTCAAACGCCGCAAAACTTTGTTAATCATCACCAAGGTAATAAAGATCATTCATGAACAATACAACGAAAAATTCAGTTAAACGCGTTCGCCTGGATGTAAAAGGGCGTGTACAGGGGGTGGGCTTTCGCCCTCACCTTTACCGCCGTCTGACCGAACTGAATTGCGCCGGGAGCATTCAAAACACGACCGAGGGCGTCCGGATAGAAGTGGAGTCGATAAACGAAAATATCAACCTGATAACTGATAATTTCACGGACTTTATCCCCGCACGTGCGCGCGTGGATGAACTGGAAATTACCGAGCTCGAACCACGCTATGAGAGCGGATTCAAAATATTAAATAGCTCTTCAGAAGGACGAAGCCTGCTCCCCATCCCGCCGGATATGGCTGCGTGTGATGATTGCTTGAATGAATTGCACAAGAGTTCCGATAGACGTTATCATTACGCCTTTAATACCTGCACCTGCTGCGGGCCGCGTTTTACTATCGCGACGGGGATTCCTTTTGACCGCGATACTTCGGTTATGAGCACATTCCCGCTCTGTGAACAGTGCCGCGATGAGTTTGAGAACCGAAAAGATCGGCGCTTCCACGCACAAACGATGTCGTGTCCGCAGTGCGGGCCGCAGTTCCAGTTTTTTCATGTCATAACGGGAGAAGGTGGGGAAGGCGCTGCCTCTCCTTCATTATTGCGTGGTGATGCAGCTTTTTCAGCCGCCGCCGAGGTTCTTGCGCAGGGGGGGAGCTTGGCGGTTAAGGGCCTGGGCGGGTTCCATATCGCATGTGATGCCGCAAACACCCGGGCAGTCAGTAACTTGCGCAGGGCCAAGCGCCGGCCACATAAGCCGTTTGGTTTAATGGCAAGAGACATGACTGTTGCTGAAAGCATTTGTATGGTCACACCGGAGGCTGGAAAAGAACTCTCTTCCGAGCGTGCGCCTATTGTTCTGCTGCCGAAGCAAACTACTGAATTAGTGTGTGACGCTGTGGCTCCCAACCGCGATTCTACCGGTGTCATGCTTCCGTATACGCTTTTGCATACCCTGCTTTTCTCACGGCCGGAGACGCCACCTGTGCTTGTTATGACCAGTTGCAATCGCTCGGATGAACCTATAGCAATCTCTTCGGAAACGGTGAAAGATGATCTCAATGACATGGTCGATGGGGTGCTGGACCATAATCGTCCCATCACGAACAGGTGTGATGATTCGGTAGTAAATATCATAGGGGGGGAGCCGGTAGTTTTGAGACGCTCACGAGGGTATGTCCCCGAACCGGTGCTGCTGCCGTACGATGCTCCCGCTATTTTTGCCGTCGGAGCTATGTGGAAGAATACTTTTACTTTAACGAGCGGCCGAAGGGCTTATCAAAGCCAGTATATCGGTGATGTTTCCGATGCGGAAAATATGGATTACTTTGAGGATACTTTCCGTAAATTTTCCAATCTGCTGCGCATAAAGCCGCAAGTCATCGCGTGTGATATGCATCCTGACTATCCTACAACCCGAATTGCTGAAAAACTATCTGAAGATAGGGGACTGCCTCTTGTGCGGGTTCAGCATCATTTCGCTCATATATGTTCCTGCCTTGCACAAACCCGGGAAACTGAGCCTGTTATCGGAGTGAGTATGGACGGAACCGGCTATGGGGATGACGGGCATATATGGGGCGGAGAGTTTTTAACGGCTGATCTGCACGGATATACCCGTCAATATCATTTCCAGTATATGCCTATGCCCGGTGGTGATAAAGCTGTTACCGAACCGTATCGTATGGCGCTTGCATATTTAACTGATGTCTATGGGATAGACCGTGCTGTTGATATAATGAAGGAAATTACCGGCCGAACCGGACTGGATAATATAGCCATGCTGATTGACAATCATAAGTTCGCCCCGCTCACTTCAAGCTGCGGGCGGCTGTTCGGTGCCGTGGCCTCGCTGCTTGGGATACGGCACTTGTGTACGTATGAGGGCCAGGCGGCTTGTGAACTTGAAGCCGTCGCCGCGGCTGATGAAACTCAAGTCTACCCCTACAGTGTCGTTGCTGGAAAACGTGAAAATTCACCTGAAGCTCCGGGTTGTTTATCTTTTCGGGAAACAATAGCCGGAATTGTTGAGGATATAAGAAAAAATGTTGGTATTTCTGTGGTTTCGGCACGTTTTCATAATACTGTTATCAAGGCGATTATTGATACTTGCTGCACACTTCGTAAAAATACCGGAGATCGGCGAGTAGTTTTGACAGGGGGTGTTATGCAGAATAAATATTTGAATGAGCGGCTTTTGGCTGGATTAAATGACTGTGGTTTTACAGTCCTGCGCCATCAATCCGTGCCGGCTAATGACGGCGGTATCGCTTTAGGTCAGGCGGCGCATTACAACGCAGTGTGCAAAGTCAAAAAAAACGGACAATATTGATATATCCGCCGTGTCCTGAAAGGACACTACATACCAGCCCGGGGTGTGAACCCCGGGAACGTGAATGCAACCCAACAAATCGCGTCCTGTAGGGACGCCACATCATTGGACTTTTTTCTGCAATGTTCGGATGGTTTCTCAAACGGGATGCGCGAATACGTGGCGGTATGTGCAGTCCTTACAGGTTACGTCTTTTGGAAATTGGACGTTTTCCCAGGGCTTATACCCAACTGGAATGAACCACTAACAGCGTGGCCGGAAAGGTGCAGGCGGAATGTATGACAGGCATCTTGCCTGTCCAGGGCGCACGCAGGGATGCGTGCTATACTATGAAAGGCATCTTGTGTTA
>PUNP01000334.1 GCA_003551785.1 Candidatus Brocadiaceae bacterium
ACCATATGGTGGGACTCATAACATTCTCTCAGCCCCTTGATGATGGCCAATGTTTCTTCTTTCGAGGGTGGATTGACTATAATGGGCTGGAAACGTCGCTCCAAAGCACCGTCTTTCTCGACATATTTCCGGTATTCGTCCGGTGTCGTCGCGCCGATACATTGCATCTCACCGCGTGCCAGGGGCGGTTTCAGGACATTGGAAGCATCTATAGCGCCTTCTGCACCGCCTGCACCGACAATTGTATGCAGTTCGTCAATGAAAAGTATCACATTTCCTTCGCGCCTGACTTCCTGCATTAGGGCCTTAATACGTTCCTCGAACTGACCGCGATATTTAGTCCCTGCCACCATCATCGCCAGATCAAGCGCAACTATCCTCCTGTCTTGCAGGATGGAGGGGACATTCTGGCTCACTATCTGCAAGGCAAGGCCTTCAACTATAGCGGTTTTACCTACTCCCGCTTCGCCGAGCAGCACGGGATTATTTTTCTTTCTGCGGCATAAGACCTGAACTACACGCTCGATTTCATTTGAGCGGCCGACAACGGGATCGAGCTCGCCTTTGGCCGCCTGAGCCGTTAAGTCCCGTCCGAAGCTGTCGAGAGCGGGAGTTTTGCTCTTTCCACTCTGACTTTTGCGGCTTCTTTTTTCATGTTCTTCCTCTTCGGCGTCCGGGCCTAAAAGATCAAGCAGTTCTTCTTGTACATCTTCGAGTTCGACATCAAGAACTTCCAGAACTTGCGCGGCGATTCCGCTCCCCTCACATAAAAGTCCAATGAGCAGATGTTCTGTACCGACGTAGTTCTGGCCCATCCGTTTTCCTTCTTCTACGGCATATTCGATCGCCTTTTTGGCTCTGGGTGCGAAGGGGAACTGCTTCCCCGCCATAACAACGTCCGTAGAATCTCTGATGCGCTTTTCCACTTCCATACGGATCGTTTTTGGATCAACATCGAGCCGTTGCAGGATGGTATAGGCCATACCGGTTCCTTCACGAAGGATACCTAAAAGCAGATGTTCGGTTCCTATATATTCATGCCCTAACCTTTGGGCTTCTTGCTTTGCATAGCTTATGACTTTTTTGGATTTTTCTGTAAATCTATCATACATTGTAATAACGCCTCCTAATTGTTATTTTTTTGACTGGTTATTAAATGCTGCTTAATGTACGAGGCGCGCATCTCATTCCTTTTAATACGATCACCTTCCCTACCTAATATTGTCTGCAAATGGGCCGGTAAAGTCAAGAGCAGCAGTTCATCCATGCGGATATCACTTATGCCGTTTATCAGTTTTAACCTAACTCCCATGCGAACTTGAGACAATAAATTGAGTGCTTCTTCCGACGATACGGACTTGGCATTACACAGCAGATTGAATGCTTTATCAATCCGTTTTTTCAGTTCTTCCCGGTGATTATTTTTTAATTCTTCACGCGTCTTTCTTTCCATGGCCGTAACTTTATAGGTTGCTTTCAACACCAAATCCACTATTTCCTTTTCAGTCATGCCTAAAGTAACATTATTGGAGATTTGATAGATGTCAGCCGCACCATGAGTACCTTCTCCATATAAACCTCTCAACGCCAAATCCAATTGGTCGCATAATCGTGTCAGCTTATCCAATTCACGCCCCATAACAATAGCCGGCAAGTGCACCATCACGCTTGCGCGCATACCCGTGCCAACGTTCGTCGGGCAGGCAGTCAGGTAGCCGTAGTCGGCGGAGAAAGCGAAAGGCAGATGTTCTCCCAGCATATCGTCGATATTTAAAACGGACTTAAGTGCATCCAGCAGCCTGAGTCCACCGAAAATTGCTTGAATACGCAAGTGGTCTTCTTCATTTACCATAATACTCAATGTTTCATCATCCGAGAAGGCCACCCCTCTTACCAGATCGGAATCGGCATGATCGCGGGCTATGAGGTGCCTTTCCACCAACAATGAAAGCGCCAGCGGGTCTACATCGTCGAGTCTATGATACTGAAGCGGCGGGCGCAGTTCCAACTTTTTAAACTTCTCACTTATCAAATTTTCAACTTGGCTTATCTGTTCAGACTCAGCCCGGCTGAGAAAGGGGTAGTTGGCAATGTTCCTGGCCAAACGTACACGGCTGCTGAGCACTACATCGTTTTCCGGCCCACCACGCAGCCATTGACCAACAGTTCTATTCTTCAGAGTCTCCAACACTTGTCTGCTCCATTTTTTCGATTTTAGTTTTTAATCGTGCGGCGCGCTCGAAATTTTCCTGTTCAACAGCTTTTCCTAACTCACGGTTAAGAACTTTCAGCCGCTGCTTGCCGCCCCAACGCGTCTGCGCCTCACCCTCAGGGATCTTCCCAACATGCTGTTTAGCCCCATGCAAATCTTCAAACAAGTCGTCCAACGCATTCTTGAACAATGAATAGTCATTTGGGCATCCGAATTTGAACGATTGCCGGAACTCCAGGTAGTCAAGCCCGCAAAATTCACATTTCTTCTTTGTTGCTTTTCTTAATTCCGGCGCTATGATGCCGACTAATTTCGCAAAAAGGTCGGAAGAAGAGAGTGCAGGTGTGTCCTCTTCGGCATCATAACATTCCTGGCAAATATGTTTTTTTACCGGCTTACCCTCAACAAAAACAGTCATATAAATGCTCGGTTTATTTTTTTTGCAAGTTTCGCATTTTTCTTCGGACTTGGAACTCATTATTTGTAACCTCCTTCTATAATTAGTCGCATTCCCATCTCATAAGTTCGAATATCTTCAAGACAATTCATCGGGAAAATATCCGGCTGAACATTTATCAGACTCCCAGCACCAAACAGCAGAGGCCTTCAAACCTGCCGGCAGGCGTTGCTGAACTTCCTCGCAGATGCACCGGGCGATATTTTCAGCCGTCGGGTTCAACTCGTTAAAAGGTTCGACTTCATTTAAGTAAGAGTGGTCTACCCGTTCTACAACTTCTTCTATGATTTGTTTCAGCACTTTAAAATCGGCAAGCATCCCGATATGATCCAGTTCACTGCCGCTTACCTGTACTTTTACACGGTAATTGTGTCCATGCAAATTCTCACATTTTCCCTCATAACCGCGTAAGTTGTGGGCCGCTGAAAAATCCGTTTCTATGTTCAGTTTGTACATTTCTTTATTATTTTATTGTGCAATAAGATTATTGTTGTTAAATGTGGCGGTCCTTCAACTTTGCGGATGCTTTAAAGATCAAATAGGTTTTGGCATTAAATATCATCGCGAACAGAGTTGCTTGTTTCTGGTTGCTGGTATAAAAACAACCCTGCAACATACCAGCAACTAATATCGCCTTTTATATAAGTAATTACGTTTCGACTGTGCAATCTCAACATCCACATAGATGACGGAGAGCCTTAATTGTTTGTCTAACCAGGCCCCACTGAAAATGCGTAGAATGTTAGGTCTATTACCTCTATTCTACATCCATTGCGGTTATTTTGCAAACTTGACCGAGATGATTTGTCATATTCCCATCACACTTTCCTTAAAACAGTGAGGGAATATCGTAAAAATTTGCTTCTATCGCGCTACTTCGATAAAATGGGCCGCAGTTAAACAGCTATTAATCCCATTTTATTTACAAAAATTTGATGTGGTTGCATGGAGGAGCTTTGCTTGGAGTCTTTGGGGCTGTTCGTATGCGAACGAGAAAAGAATAAATATCCAAATGTCTGACTTTTGAGCAGAATATCAAAAGATAATATATGAGCTGAAAAGATTAAGACGGCATTGCAGTACGATTATGTTATCGCAGCACGCACGAATCAATTCACTTATACAGGAGGATAATGATGAAAAAATTAGATGTTGATGATTTCGTTTTCGACGGTGAGCTTGGCTGCGACGGAGCAAGCATTGAAAAAGTGGCTGATAATCATTTTAAAATCGTCCCCGGTTCGGCGCCCCGACATCCGGAATGGGCCAACATGCTCAATTTTACAATTAAGTCCGGCGCACTCGGGAATCCGCTCCGGCTTGATGTCTTCTTTCATGGCGGGGATAGCATGGCGTTTAATTCCTATTCTTATTCATGGTCGTATGACGCCGAGAATTGGCGGCCGATCCATTGGCTGAAATCCAACAGTGACGGAACCGAGGGAGATACTTTGCTGTTTCCCCCCTTTGAAAAAGACAGGGTTCATGTAGGACACCAGGTACCGATGTCTTACGAGAAGATGGTTGCTTTGCTCAACAAATATTCTGTCCATCCCGATGTCCGTTTGGACGAAATCGGCTGCTCTCTGGAGGGTCGGCCGCTGCTCCGGCTGGCTATATCCTCTTCCCGTGCTGTAACGCCTGTTGCCGAGCGCCCGCTGCACTACTTTGCCAATCAGCATCCGGGCGAGCACAACGCGCAGTGGCGCATGATAGGGATGATTGACTGGCTGTTGTCCGGAGAGAGACTTGCCGAGAACTTTCTAAGTGAAAACGACGCGCATTTTCTCGTCATGATGAGCCCTGATTCTCCCTCCCAAGGGTGGTATCGCGTAAATGCCGAGGGTGTGGATATGAACAGATCGTACCGTTATGCCGGCTCCTGCAAGAAAGAGCAGGCACATGAAGCCTATCTGGCTCAAAGCGACCTGGAACGCCTTGCCGCCAAACAGACACTGCACACAGCCTGGGGAATGCATACCTGGGGCGGAATTGTCGAGCCCCTTATAACGCCGAACGAACGGACGGAATCGGCCTATGGTGGATGGGAAAAGCTCAGGAACTATATCCTTGCTTACGACGTCACCGGACGCATCAAGCCTTTAAAGACGAGAGAACCGTCAAATTACGATGGAAGCTGGACGAGAGGGCCGTACGAGCAGTTAGGGGCGACCTCTATTCTGTGCGAAGGCGGCGGCAGCCATCATGTTCAATCCGACAGCCTCAATGCCGGCAAGGCGCTTATGCAGGGTCTGGCTGCGTATTGCGCAGGCGCTTAACATACTCAATCTAACAGGGTGAACGCGTATGCAAAAAAAGGATTATGATATTGAATTGATCGCCGTGCGCAGCGGTTTTAACGGTGAGGAGTTTTATGCACAAGCACGAGCCGGGGCCATCCCGCGTCAGGGCCGACCACCAATTGTAGTATTGACGGCCCAGCCAGCATTGCGCAGCGGTACGGATGTCTATTTCGCTCTGTCGGAATGGCGCACGGAAGATATGGGCCGGACCTGGGATGGCCCCGTGCAACATTCCTCTACACTCGGACGGCGGAAAGAGCCGGGTGGAGTGGAAGCAGCCATTTGCGATATGACTCCCTCATGGCATGACTTAACCGGCAAACTCCTCATCACCGGTCATACCAAACGCTATTGCAACGACAGATGTCCAATGTCCGAGAGCCGCAGGGAAACGGCTTACAGCGTCTACAATGCCGAAAAACATGTCTGGACTCCCTGGCGAACTGTCGATATGCCGCGAAAGCCGGGCTTCCAACGGGCCCGTGCCGGTTCAGCTCAACGCGTCGATCTTGATTCCGGAGAAATATTGCTGCCCTTTTATTTCCGAGCGCCCCACATGGAAAATCTCCGCAGCAGCGCGGTCATGCGCTGTGCCTTCAACGGTAAGACCCTGTCATACATGGAACATGGAAATGAACTGTCAATTTCCGATCCGCGCGGTTTCTCTGAACCGTCGCTTATTCGATTTCAGGACCGCTTCTTTCTCACGCTCCGCAACGACCTGCGTGGCTATGTTACGGCGAGTGAAGACGGACTGCACTTTGAAACTCCCGTTCCCTGGTGTTTTGATGATGGCTCGGAACTGGGCAGTTACAACACGCAGCAGCACTGGATAAGCCATGACGATGCTCTGTTTTTAGTCTATACCCGACGCGGTCTGGACAACGATAATGTATTTCGCCATCGTGCCCCGCTGATGATTGCTCAGGTCAATCCGGATAATTATACCGTTATGCGGGACACCGAGCGTGAACTTGTTCCCAACCGGGGAGCCAGACTGGGTAATTTTGGCGTATGTAACGTCACTGCTGATGAAAACTGGGTGGTTGTCGCCGAGTGGATGCAGCCGGGAGGATGTGAAAAATACGGTAGCGACAATACCATCTGGGTCGCAAGGATACGCTGGCAGCTATGATGATAAGATGGCTTAGCATACTTCATAAACCAACGACAGTTCCTGTTGTCTTAAAATGACTTTCAGGTTTACAGGACTAACAGCCCGGCCGGAAAAGGAGCAACATAAGCTGTAAAGCCAGAAAAGGATGCCTGTCATTCCGTAGTTCTCCGGTGAGCGCATCGTCGCTGCCACACGGTGCGGGCCCAATCAAACGCTCTGCTTACCAGCCTGAGGGTGGCGGCCGCCGCGAAAGTATACGTGGCCGCGCTCAGGTAATCATGGAAAGATCCCTCCAGCAGCGTGCGCAGCGCCAGCGTCACCAGTGAGCAGCCATACATCACGGCTATCGGAATCATCGTCGACCCGGCGGTGACTTTCCATATCACTGCGCACAGTACGAGCAGCAGTGCCACGAAAAGGCCCTTGAGAGGCATATCCACCGAACCGCGCAGGTAGTGAACCTGGAGCCACGCTGGGTCGCCCTTGCTGACGATCAGTGACTGAAATACTTCAACGCCGGCCTCGCTCGGTCTTGAACCGGTGTAAAGCGCCGTGCGGCTCTCGCCCGGCTTGTCCGATTCGCTTTGCTGCAGCGCCAGGATATTTCTGAACGCCTGCCGGCTGTCCGTCTCTTTAACCGCCTGGTGGCGCTCGACACCGGCGACCACCTCCGAGTCGGGATCAAGGCGGCGCAGGTGCGGCTCAAGGGCATATTCACCGTCCACCCGCCGTATCGGGCCTCGGTCACGCATGATCCGGTACCCGCGCGGGAGCGATAATGTCCATCCGAGACGCATCACGTCGATGCCGTCGAACGGTGAGTCCAGCCGGATATCGCCCATTCTTCCGAGCTTCTCACGCGCGTGGCTATAGCGTACGCGCACCTCCTGGGTGCCTTCACCGTCGTCGCGCCGGGCCACGGGTATTTTGGTCAGCTCGCCGTCGCGCAGCGGTGTGACCGGCTGATTGTTGACGAACGCATGCCAGGTGCGCGAACCCTCCGGGAGCCGCAGGTCAAGGTACTGACGTCGTGTGTTGCGCAGTACACAGGCCAGGTCGGTAATCATGTTACCTTCTTCAGTAATCGATGTGCTGAGCCGTGCGGTTTCGACCACCGCCACTGTCACCTCGGCCGCGCCGTGGGGCAGGGCGCTTATCCTGAGCATATAGGGGGGGGAGACATAGCGGTAGGCCAGCAGCAGCGGCGCCCGTTCGAGCCCCTCGGTGAACATCTCCGGTATCTCTCTGGCGTCGATCGGCGTCAGGTTCTCCACATCACGGTCGCTGACCTGAAGCTCGACCTCCGGCCGGGAGGTCACGGCCAGGTATCCGGTCTCACGATGCACGTCGGGTGTGGAGATGCCGGAATACGGGATCAGTGTCTGCTCATCGGACAGTCTGATCTGGAAGTCGATAAAGAGCGTATAGTCGCCGATACGACGCGATTGCAGCGCTACGTTCCACAGTCCCTCTTCCTCGTCTTTTTCACTGCGCCGAATACCGTCGCCGTCGAACTCCACGGCCGTCGCCCCGGCGGGCAGCTTAACTTTGAGCGTATCAACACCGGCATTGGCGATGGAATACCGGGCCGTAGCACTCACGCTCAGCAGTTCGTCGCCGATGGTCAACAGGTTAAACAGCTCGGTGGTCACCCGCGGCTCAATGGGTTCCACATCGAGCATCAGACGCCACGGCGGGCTGAAATACCTGAACGCCAGCGCGACTTCGCCGGCGCGGCGCAGCATCGACGGCGGCAGGTCGCTTACCCCCACGCTGTCCAGTCCCTCGACAGTGTTTTCGGCGGGCTTGACTCGCACGCTGGTCGCAGTCACGACAGCCAGAAAACCGCTCTCCTTGCGGACACCGAGCGTTTCGATAATCGGCATTTCAACTTCCTCCACCGAGGCGCTTAGGGTCTTTGCCGTTACCAGTCTGAGCACGTAGTCGCACCGTGCCTGGGAGCGCAGGTTGACCGTGAGCACCTCCTTCTGTTCGTCGTAGGATGTGTCGTCGATATCTGCGCCTTCCACCGCGCTGCGTCGCAGTTCACGGGGGATATGTACCCGCAGCTGGAAGATACCGGCACGGCGGATGGAGTAATGAATCTCGGTTTCCATCTCCAGCGCACGTTCACCCAGCGTATAAATGGATTGCACTTCAGCCTGCACTTCAGGCTGAATTTCGCTGACACTGATCACCAGGTCGTAGCCGGGACGTATGTAGCGGAATCCCAGATCCGGTTGATGGTCGCGCAGCGGTGCAGGGAGTTCCTCGACATTGATCTGGCTGATGCCGGTCAGCTCATCGGCCTCGACACTGGCGCCCGTGCCCGGCAGCACGGCAACATACCCGATCTCCCGTTCCACGTTGAGGGCAGTAACTGCGGGTGTTCTGACTTTTTCCGTGCCGTGATCCCGGAAGTCGAACTCGGTCTCGACCCGCAGTTCGTATTCGCCTTCGGCCTGCGAGCGCAGCGATACCGTCAGTTCGCGTTCCGTTTCATCCAGCTGCCAGTTATTGATGTTTTCGCCTGTGATATCGACCAGACGGAGTCCCTCGTCCAGCCCGACGGTAAATTCAAACACACCGGCGTCACGTATCGTGTAATTGATGCGGGAGTCCAGCCGCATCGAGTCCATTCCGGCACGCACGAGCGTGAGTATTTCAGCGGATATTTTTGCCCGCACCTTACCGATACGCAGCGCCAGCGCGAAGGGGCGGTCAAGGTAGCGGTAACCGAGCCTTAACTGCCGTCCGTCGCTGATGCTCACCCCTTTGATCTCGCGTACATCCATAGGGCCGATCCCCTGCATATCGTGCGTCTCTACGTGAATGCCGCGCGCGGCAATTTACGGACTCCGGAGCCCTTGAAAGGGCTCACTACGAACCTGTTATTGCCTTTTCTGCCACGCCCCTAGCCCGCATTTCTCACAAAGTAACGGCATATGATAAAAGAAAACCACTCACTCACTTGCTGTCGGCCTCCACCACTTCGCGGGGAAGAAGCAGATATTTTTCACTCGGGGCCAGACTGGGAGGCACGGTCATTAAACGCACGTTCCGGCAGCCATCCAGTAGCCACAGGCGTCCGTGCTGCCCCTCTTCCACGGGCACGTTGAAGTAGCCGGACTCATCGCGTTCGGCGAAATTGAAAACCACGGCCCCGTCGCCGTCACGTATGACACCGCGGGTACCGGCGAAACCAGCGACGACTTCGCTGTCGGAGGGCACGTAGAAGTAAAGACGATAATGTCCATAATGGGGCACAAAGGGGTCTTCAACACCGCTGAGCACGGTCAAAGGAAAGCCTTCGGGCAGTTCGAGCCGGGTAAATCCGGGACCCCAGCGCAGTTCATGCAACCCCGTGTGGGGGCTTTGCAAAGTTATAGCGTAATCCTTACGGTCAAACGGTATACCATCGACCCGATCAACCGGCTCCATGCTCGTCTCCGCCGGTGAGTGAAGCTCCAGAACAACTTCATCATGCCTCGAATGCCACCCCTGGGCCACGAGGTCCATTTTTTCCCGTCCGTGTTCGAGCCACGTGTACATGGTGTAATTGCCCCGGCCACGCAACCGCGGGTGGTTATGGAAATACCCCCTTTCCACGGCCGGCAGATCGAGTTGGGCGGCCGCCGGCACCAATTCGGCACTGTAGGCGACCGGCTCGAAATCGAGCTCGGTCACCTGGTAATTTTCAACGCCTGACTCGATAAATCCGGCTATCTCTCCTTCGCTGAAAGGTTCGCTGCACTTCCACGGCTCAATATCCTCTCCCTCGCTGAACGGGCGCAGCCGGTAGGACAGGTCCGGAGCGCCGTGATCGCGGCGCATTCTACGATAAAGCGACGCAATATGCACCATCATCGTCTCGCGCATCCTGTACGCGTGGCGATAAACCACCTGCGCCGCTTTAAGACGCGCATCGCTCCCGCCGGCATCCTGATACTTTAAGTAAAGCTCAACGTAGCGGGTATAAAGCGTGAGCTCGTCAAGGCGGGTCATCACATCAGGATCATCCGTCAGCTCGCGGGCCTCGGCCAGGCGCCGGTACATGCGTGCCAGCAGGTCTTCGTTCGATCTGAGAGTCCCGTAATCTTCGGCTATCATGTGATAAAATGCCCGCATCGGCTCATAGGCATCACCGAAGGCTTTTTCCACGAAATCATCCACGATCTCTTCCGCCCTTTCGGCCTCCGAAACATCCCAGAGGATACGGCCCGAAAGGTAATAGCCCGCTGCGTTGGCGCCCCAG
>PUNP01000102.1 GCA_003551785.1 Candidatus Brocadiaceae bacterium
ATATTGTCGTGTTTTTTTTCTGCATTCATGATAAAATTAACTTGTCAGTTGTGAAATTTGCCCAACATAGGCTGAAAAAATCCTGAAAATAAAAAAAAGAATGAAACCGGAAACCGCCACCCATATGAGTTTAGCGGCTAACGAAGAAATAACTGTAAGCGCTGTTTGTGTTTTTTCCTTGTAGTGCCCGGCGAGCCAATCCAGTTTTTCAGTCATTTTGCCGGTCTCTTCAGCTATAGAAATAACGGCCAGATATTCTTCGTCAAATCGGTTGATATTCTCGAAAGCGGATGTTATACTCTCTCCATTTGAAACTGTGTCGATGACATTGGGGGCTTCAGCTTTGAACGCAGAATTGCCGGAAACATCGAAGGCCAGCTGCATGGCTTCTTTGACATGCATACCGCTTTGCATTGCGAATTTCAGAGATAAGCTAAAGCGGCTTATTGCCAGTGAACGAACAACTGATGCTACGCCGGGAATATGCCAGAATATTTCGTCAATCACTCTGCATCCATTAAAATATTTCCTTATTGCCCATATGCTTAACACCGTGCCAGCCGGCAAACCGTAGCCTAAAACAGGCAGCCAAACAACACCGGATGTCGGCTGGTCGGTTATAGAGTTGTATATATAACTAGCCAGCGATATAATGAACACAGCGGCAATATATTGTAATACGGGTAAAGTTATTTTGGCTCTGAAATCACGCCATAAGCTGGTTTTCAATTCGAAAAAAACAGCTAATTCCGAAAAAACGACATTAAGATGCCCGGTTCTTTCACCGGCTGCGGTCAATTCACTCATGATAGGGGGAAAAACCTTTTCTTGAGCGATTGCATGCATTAAGCTCTGCCCGTTACCTACTTCCTGGTTACAGCGATTGAGCGCATGAGCAAGTTTGGCGTCTTTACATTGTTTTGCGGAAACAGCTAAAGAACGCTGGATGTCTACTCCTGCATCCAGCATCGTGGCGATAGAGCTGCAAACTAAAGATAATTTTTTAGATTGAGACATAACTCATTAGTTTAGCGAATTTTTGTGGTGGTTACAAATTGATAGGATTAAAAAATAGAAAGAAAAACTTGACAATGCTCATCGGGTTGCTAATCGGCGGTGCTGCTTTAGGGCTTTTCATATTGCGCCTCGATTCTGATCAGTGGGGGGAATTATGGGATTCCGTTCGCTTATTCACACCAACCCAACTTCCCTTCTTATTCCTATTTATCGCACTGATGTATATATGCCGTATATGGCGTTGGGAAATTTTGCTCAGCACCTTTGAGAAAATCAAGTTGTTGCGAATAATTAATTCTATGTTTATTGGATTATTAGCCAACAATGTTTTACCGGCACGCGCTGGCGAATTTATACGCCCTTATTATGTACAAAAAGGCTGTTCGTTGGGGTTTGCCGATTCTTTAGCGAGCGTTATGCTGGATCGTTTTTTCGATTTGATAGGTATGATGATACTTGTTCTGTTTACTGGTATTATGTTAATCATAAATCGAGAAAGATATGAGGCAGTCACGTCACTCATTGAACTTAATTATGTCATAT
Organism: Candidatus Brocadiaceae bacterium; assembly: GCA_003551785.1. The sequence continues at coordinate 1,561 of PUNP01000102.1, forward strand.
CTATTTTAGTTGTAGTGATATTTTTGGTGACATTGCTATTTTTTTTATTTTTTTTGATATTCCCGCTGAAAATCGGCCATTGCGGTGAACGCATTTTGGCTCTGTTTCCTGATTGTATTCACCGCAATGGACTTAAGTTAATAAACGCTTTAGTCATGTCGGCGAGGCGGCTTCAGGTGCCCAAAAAAACACTTTCTTTAGTCATTCTTTCAGCTTTTGCTTGGATTTCTCAGGGGGTTAGTCTTTACTTTATAGCATCAGGATTAGGGATAGATGTCGGGTTGGGAGGGGCTTTCCTTGCAACTGTAGCTGTATGCTTTGCCATTGCTTTGCCGCAAGCACCGGGTTATATCGGGACTTATCATTTAGCAATAGCTTTAGCGGCTGAACTGACGGGCGCTTCGGTTGCACAGGCGGGGGCATTTGCGATTTTGGCCTGGGCTTTTAACATATTACCGGTTTCATTATTAGGGTTTGTGGCACTGTTGTATGAAACGTTTCGAACGCGCCGGAAAGAAACAGGTTGATGAATGTTTATTTGAAAATTTTAGCTTTTCAGCTTACCATATAATAAGGGTGATCTTCAATAAAAAAGTTTTCATTTCACTGAATTTTGCCCATATCTTTTTATCTTACAATAATTATCTTCAGAATTGACAAAAATGAGGCTTAAATTTGATAATTGATTTTCATACACATGCTTATGATAAACAGGATTATGTATCGCGTTTGGCGGAGACCGCCCATAACCTGGGTATTCACAAACTTTGTATTGGTGGCGGTGATGCGCGATATGGTTTTATCAATAACACTAAATTGATAGAACAGGCTGACGCTTACCCCGAGCTCTTAATTCCTTTCGGTTTTTTCCGGCCGGAACTCGACAGCGTTGATGACGTAGAGTCTATGAATAGGCTTGGTTTTAGGGGACTTAAAATAGGCTTTTTTTCTCGGGATTGCGATCAGAACAAGTTCACCTATGCAATGACTGCTGCGGCTGAATTATCACTTCCGGTTTTGATGCATACGAGAATTTTCCCTTTATCCCGTTCTGACCGCTTCCTCAACCTTGACAGCGAGCGGGCCCGTCCGATCTATCTCGATAGCCTTGCCAGAGCACTGCCGGATTTAAAAATCGTTGGTACCGGTTTAGGTTCTCCATGGTTTGAAGAAGCCGCCGCCTTGTTGAGTATACATCATAATATATATTTTGATCTTTCCGGCGTGAAATTGAGTGAACGCGGGCCTCATTTCTTTAAAATGCTGCTCGGAACTGAAAGTGATAACAAATGGGACCAGGGTGAATCAGATTCATCTTGGCGCCACATCGTATTTGGAACTGCCGTGTCTGCTAAAGACATGCCGTTTGTTGAAAGGGAATATCAACGCTTATTCAGAGCTTTAGCTTTGCCCGATTCAGTCGAAGAATGCGTGATGGGTGGTAATTCTTCAAGACTTTTGAGGTTAATGTGATAAATACAAAACAAATAGAAATAACTCAAGATTGGAAAAAGAAGATCAAAGGGGATATAGTCGACATCTTATCAGTTGGACGTAAAAAACCGATAGTAATTGGGCTCATTGATGGGTGTTATCTTGTTTCCCCTTCCAGCAAAGTTGTCAAAAGCTTGTCCGTGAAATCTGAACCGGTTCTGCTCAGGTCAAACCAAACTTCTAGCTGTTTTGCTGTTATGGATGCTGATGATAACGTGAGTGGATTTGATTGTTCAGGAGAAAATATTTGGAAACATCATTGTGAGAATGCGCAATTTATTTCGCTGGGCCCGGGGAATGAGCTACTTGCTAACAAACCGCCGTATGATATTTTTTTCATTGATCCTGAATCAGATGGGGGGGGGCAAAAGTTCAAATCGATTTTTATACCCTCCAGTTTTGAACTAATCAATAATGATCCTGTTAGAATTGCGATAGGGGGTGATAAGGGAGAATTAGGCCTTTTGAATGGCGATGATGGTGGTTTTGAGTGGGATATTGGCTTAGCCATCCCAATAGCTGCCATTTCATATGACCCCGATTCCAAAACAATAATTGTCCCGGCTTTTGAAGATGGTATTTATTCATACAGCTTAGACGGTACGACACAGGAAAATTATGACCTTGGGGCTTCAGTATCTAAAGCTAAAATCGTATCGACTTCTGCCGGTGTAATAATCGCGGCCGCAGTAGATGAACAGAAGTTAGTTCTTTTTGATCCGGAGAATGAAACTTTTTTATGGGAATATGATTTCGCAAAAACTATAGCTCATTGGGATTTTTCCAATGACGGCACAGTTTTGGTTATGACCTCCGCGACAGGAGAAATTGAAACCTTTTCAATAGATTATGCTCCCGAACAGACATCGATAGTCAGTGCTGAGCATGTTGAGGATGAAAGCGTTGTCAGCTCTATTCAAGATGGGGAAATATCAGAGGAATATCAGCATGATTCAGTAGCTGCCCATTCGCATCGTAATGCCGAACTGTTGGGAGAAGCCCCATTAATGGGGGGGTTGCTGCCTAAAGGAGATGGAAAGATCCATATGACCCCCTCCGGGAATAAAACGGCCTGCATTTTGCCCGGCGGGGAGGCAATAGTATTGGATACCGAGGGGAATTTGTTCTTGGAAAGTAGATTAGCGCCGCCCGCCCGTATTTTAAAAACTAAATCTGAAGAATTCTTTGCCGCCTGGAACTCTTCTAAATTTGTTGTTTTTAATAATGAAAAGAAAAAAGTTCATACCGATGAATTTTCGCAAAACGTGATTGAAGTCGATAGTTCCGATAGACTTGATACTATTGCCTATATAAATCAAAAAAAAGAACTTGTCTTACGTTGTGATGGACAAAAAGACGATGTTTTAAGAAAAGAGTTACCCTGGCAAGCTCAAAAATTAAGAGTATCCCCAGATGGCAATACTTTGCTTATTGAAGACCGGGATTCACGCTTTCATATACTCTCGAATGAAGGCCAAGTGATGCGCAAACAGAAGTTCGGAGGGGATTTGCGTTTTGATTACGTATTATTATTAAATAAACATTGTGTTTTTGCCAGTAAAAAAGGGCCTCTCATGATTCAGACTATTGAGGGGGAAGTCGTTTTCGCGAAAAAAATTACAGGGAAAATTAATTCTGTTTACAATATTAACGGTCTCTTAGCCGTGGAAGAACAATCGGGACGCTGTCGGTTGATCAAAGCTGACGGTGATTCTATGTGGGAGTTTGAACCGCCACCCGGATTGAGACTGCTCAGAATGCCGGATGGAAAAGACCCGATAATACTGGTCGCCAAAAATAAACTGCTGACAGCATATTCCGGATACAAGAAAAGCTTAACTGTTATGTGGGCATTTAAATGCGAAGATAATATCGAATCTGTTGCGAGCAATGAAGGTGGAACAGTTGTGGCATTGGCTGCCGGAGAGCGAATTTATTTTGTCAGCCCGAATGTATAATCCGATTTTTTACTTGATATTAAGGAAATGGAGTATTAGTTCATGATCATCGGAATTATGTCCGATACACACGACAATCTGCCTATGACCAAAAAAGCCGTCAAATTGCTTGTTGATAAAGGTGCCGAAATGTTTATGCACTGCGGCGATTATGTAGCTCCTTTTACGCTTAAACCGATTGTGAACTCCACAATTCCTTTTGTCGGTGTTTTTGGAAATAATGATGGGGAAAAAAAAGGTTTGATAAATTTAGGATATGAGCTTTACAAGGGGCCGCATCGGGTAAGTGTAGATGACGTTTCTATTGTGATGGCACATGATCCGGTGATGTTGGAGCGTGCGCTGGGTGAATCAGATGATGTCGGGCTTTGTGGTCATACCCATCGTCCTGATATTACAAAGGATTCCCATTTGGTGGTTAACCCGGGGGAAGTCTGCGGTTGGTTAACCGGCAGGTGCAGTGTCGCCTTGTTAGACACAAACAGTTTACATGCTGAAATTGTTGATTTAGGGATCCAGGATAGAGGGTAACCGATATGTTGCGCAATTTTTTTATTTTGCTGCTTTCCATTTTCATTTCAGTTAATTTTACGGGATGTGTGAAGCGTGAAATCCATATTTCTTCGGAGCCGGCTGGAGCGCCTGTTTGGATTGATGAAGTTTTTCAGGGGGAAACTCCTGTCAGTACGGAGTTCGTGCATTACGGTTATCGAAATATAAGGGTCGGGCCGGTCCGAGATGACAAAGGCCGTACGGAATTTATGAGTCAGGATTTTATTTATAAAGTAAAAGCTCCTTGGCATCAGAAGTTTCCCTTAGATTTTTTTACTAAAGTCTTATGGCCGTTCTCAGTGGAAGATATACATGCACTTGATATAAATTTAGTCGAATATGAATACGTAGGTGATAAAGAAATGGATGAAAAGGTTAGAGAAATACTTAGGAATGCCCGCCTTTTTCGGGAAAAAGCTCTCCATCCACCTGAAGACCGTTAATTTTTTTGGTTTATTTTATGGAAGAAAAAGATAACAATATGGAATGTCCGGATTGTGGCGCTGTGGTATATTTCCCTGACGGTTGCAGCGAACTTCATTGTAACTGCGGCGCTGTGCTGATAAGTGAAGAACAAGAAAATGCCGAATTGCAGTTGGCCGAAGAACTTTCCCGAAAATGGTATTATTCGCATGATAAAGAGAGGTTCGGCCCCGTCCCCTGGAAAAAAATCAAAAATTTTGTTGAGAATAATAAACTTGGGCCAAATAACCTGATCTGGAGTCGTGGCATGGAAAAGTGGGAAAAAGTATCCACTTTTCCGGAACTTTTTGAGTGTTTACCGGAAGAAAGCAGGCAGTCATTAGAATTTCAGAATTCCTCACATGAGGCAGATAAAAAAGCTGACTCAGAATATGAAGAGGCAGAGCCAACTGGGGGTGTTAAAAATATATTGCAGAACTCAGGGAAGGAAGCCAAAGATGATTTAGAACCTTCAATTGAGCATTGGGGGGGAAAGTATTCAAAAGGTACCGGAACACAATCAGGACTGCCTGCTACTCTATTCTTACAATTCTGCGCCGGATTGCTTACCGCTCTGGCATTTGCTAATATTGTTGCCATTGGGATTACTTTTTATGTGTCATACCATTTAGGTCAAATATTACCCTCAAATGCTATTTGGCTGATATTGATTTTTGGGATTGCGGCCATAATATTTTTTGGTATCTCTAAATTTGTGCGTTTGGCTTGTCAATGTGCTAAAAATATCCATGAAATCAAGCAAAAAATTATCAGTTAGATGTTTTATTGTATTATGAGGCCCCGATGAAAAAGATAGACAGGTATGTGGCAAAAGCATATATCACTCGCTTTCTTATGGCGCATCTCATTATTTTTGGATTATATGTCAGCTTTGATATTATGCAGCGTGTAGATGTTTTATATCAAGCTGATGAGGGACAATCCATAGTCCAGATATTAGTTTATTATTTGTACCAGCTGCCCAGCAACATTATGGTCACCGTTCCGCCTTTACTTATGCTATCGGCTGGACTTGTGTTTGTTAATATGAATAGAAACGGTGAGTTGGTGACCCTGAAAGCGGTTGGTATCAGTGTGCAGCGTATAACGAAGCCTATCTTCATAATCACTTTACCGGTTATCTTATTTTTAGCTTTTGCTCAGGAAACACTCATACCTGATCTTTATCGTCAAAGGCGTTTGATTGAAAATAAGATAGAGGAAAGGGCTTTCGGGCCTTTTTTGCTACGGGACACAGATCCGGAAACGGGTGAGGAATATGAGTTTTTTGTAGGCAGCTACGATTTTAAAAGCGCTACTATAAAAAATATCTCTTTACTGTACTATCATGACGCTGCAAATATCCCAAGAAAAACAGTGGAAGCTGATTATGCTCAGTGGGCGGGAAACAATTCTTTAGAACTATCGGGTGTGCAGATACAAGAATTCGATAGAAGAGGGAATGTTTCCGGTGAGTCTCTTGGACTCAAAAATAAAAAATTATATACTACTCTGTCAATCAATGATTTCATCGATGCTCAAGATGATGATTTGACAACTCGCGCACCTGCGATGACGCTTCGCAGCCTATGGACAAGGAAAAAAGCTAATCCACATAATCCACGCTTCAAAGTGCTGTTTCATTCAAGAATTGCCGATAACCTGGTTCCCTTAATCTTACTTCTGATTGGCATCCCACTGCTTGCCGGATACGGTAGAAATCACAACAGCCGTTTGGTCGGTTCACTCATAGCTTTAATGGTAATAGGTGTGTATTATATGCTTACATTTGTTACACTCAGCATGGGCAATGCCGATCTTGTGAATCCAACCGCAGCTGCCTGGGCTATGCCAGTAATAGGTACTCTTTGTGGACTCACAGTCTTTTTTAAAATGCCCACCTAAAAAATAAAACCCCGCTTGTAAAACAAGCGAGGTTTCTAACTGTGGCTAAAACTCAGGCCACAAAAGAGCTTTATAAATGCAGTTTCTCATTCTCAGCTAACACTATATTGATAAGCCGCAAGGGGATATAGTGCCAGATGAGTAAAGGAAGCCGCATCATCTTAAAGGTCTTTTGCTTGAACCGTTTTGCGGTTGTTGGCTTTAGCGCGTTCTGCAGCTTTCTCTACGCAAGCATGGACGCAGTCATTTAAAGCATCCAAGGTCTCGGCTGCACACATAAGATCATTTTCTTTGATTAGATTTTTCACTTTTGAACTCACTAATAACATTTCTTTGTCAGCCATTTTACTACCTCCATTCACTAAAAGTTTAACATTATTCAAAATTATCTGGTCACCCCTTGCGACCATTTCACATGTAGACTACGATAAAAACCCCCTGTGTGTCAAATGAAAGCTGAAAAAGAGCAATTCATTGCATCCTGAGGATTTGAAAGCTGCTTAAAGGTATACACTATAGGCATGCCAATGCTTCCATAGTGGGGCAGTATACACAAATAGTGTTTGGTGCCGTATGTCTAGAAAAAATAAGGCTTTATGCTATCCAAAGTTTTTTCAAAAATAATGTCAAATTTAGTTGTCAAATAGAATCCTGTGTGCAGTTTCTACTCCGGCACTAAAAGTGAAATCATATCCTAACTCTTTGAGTGCACGTTCAACGGCCGAGATGCATACTAATAAATCTTCTTCGCTCACATATCCCATATGGCCGATCCTGAAAATTTTCCCCTTTAGGTGCCCCTGACCGCCGGCGATAGTTACTCCATATTCATCACGCATCTTTTTGGTAAGTTTACCTGTATCGATACCTTCCGGAGCCCAGACGGAAGTGAGGCCGTTAGCAGGGTTTTCTGCTACCAGTTGCAATCCTAAAGCTTTCATTGACTCTCGGGAGGCTTGAGCAAGCAAGCTGTGCCTCTGATCAATAGCAGCCAGGCCCTCAGCCAGCATCATATCTAATGCCTTCTGGAGCGCTCGTACAAGTGAAACCGGTCCTGTGTACGGCGTTTGATGATCTTCCCAATTTGACTTCATCTTGCGCATATCAAGATAATATCTCGGGGAGGTTGCCATCTTAATTTTATTCCAGGCTTTATTGCTTGCCGCAATGAATGATAAACCGGGGGGAACCATACAACCTTTTTGTGAACCGCCCACCATCACATCAATTCCCCATTTATCCATCTCTACGTTGTGAACGCCGATACTTGTTATTGCGTCTACTACTAACAAGGTATTGGTTTCACAAGTGAGAGCTGCTAAAGCTTCCACATCAGTCAAGGCCCCTGTGGAGGTCTCACTGTGTGTCACACATAATACTGAAGCATCGGGATGTTCTTTGAGAACTTTTTCAGCCAATTTGGGTGAAAAAGATTTTCCCCATTCAATATCTACATTTACGACTTCACAATTATATACTTCTCCAAGTTCAGCCCACCTTTCGCCGAATTTTCCGCCGCGAACACAGATCGCTTTGTCACCGGGCGAGCATGTATTGGCAATGGCGGCTTCCATCGCCGCTGTGCCGCTTCCCGGGATGATATATACATCATTATCCGTGCCGAAAAGTTTTTTGAGGTCCGCACCTACGTCAGCAAGAATTTCAGAAAACTGCGGGGTCCTGTGGTGGATTAACGGTTGTGCTTCGGCTAACAATACTTCGCCCGGTACCATTGTAGGACCGGGGGTAAACATGTAATTCTTCTTCATTATCTTTCTCCTGATTGTTAAAGTAGTTAAAATTTTATGCATTTTCAGAGACTGCGCTCTGAAAACGGGCGCCTTACGGCGCAGTACGGATAAATATCCAATGTATAAGCAAAATGTTTCATTCTCATTGGGCTCGATAGTTTGCATTTTGACGTTTTTGACACGCCGGCAGGGTCTGTCCATTCGGATATACGTTCTAGCAGCGTGGTCGGAAAGGTGCAGGCGGAATGTATGACAGGCATCTTGCCTGTCCAGGGCGCACGCAGGGATGCGTGCTATACTATGAAGGGCATCTTGTGTTACTATATTTCTCATTTTGCACTTTTCGGCCACGCCCCTACAGTCGATTGAGCGCCAAAAAAAAATTGAATGCGTTCAGCATAATCGATCAGTCGATCTTCCGGATCATATATATTCAGTGAACCACGTTGTAACCATTAAGCTTGATACCAAACTTTGTCGTAAACTTTGTCGTAAGCTTTGTCGATCGCCAGCCCCCCCCTCGCATCTGGTGCGCTACATATCATGCTACGGTTATCCTCATGTCAAGAGTTTCTAAAAACCACCAGTACCCTCAGAATACGCG
>PUNP01000126.1 GCA_003551785.1 Candidatus Brocadiaceae bacterium
AAATGTTATGCTATTCTATGGTATGCTCATTCACCAGTTCCAGCATCAGTTCAGAAAGAGCTTCCTCTGTAGGTTCAATTTTGGTATGTTCCTCGGAAACGAGCTGGACACTATCAATTTTCTTCACTTTTGTTGGTGAGCCGCTTCCGCCGCAGCGTTCGACATCGCAGTTAATATCCTTAATACCCCATTCCTTTATCTCTTTTCCGTTACGTGCCGGCACTGCCTCCTCTCCACGGAGTTCAGCCGAAGTTCTGATATGTCGATAAGCCAGGAGTTTTTTAGCGGCGGGGGGGCGTGGCTCGTTGGCTGACTCAGTTACGGTAAGAAGCACAGGCAGCGGGCAGGTTACAATTTCGTAGCCCATATCGAATCCTCTTTTTGCATTGATATGGCTTCCGTCCAGTTCGACAATCTCTTCAGTATAGGTAATTTGCGGAATATCGATCTTATCGGCTAACTGCGGTCCAATCTGGGCCGTATCTCCGTCAATAGCCTGGCGGCCACACATGACAATGTCAGGAGCCGGCAATTGAGAAATGCCGCAACTGAGGATATAGCTTGTAGCTAAAGTATCAGAGGCGGCAAACTTCCGGTCTGTCAGCAGCACCACATCATCGGCCCCTCTGTATAAAGTTTTCCTCAATGCTTCCGCAGCGGAGGGAGGGCCCATCGTTATAACAGTTACATGTGCATCCCATTTATCTTTTACGGAAAGCGCTAACTCCAAAGCGTTTAAATCTTCGGGGTTGACAATAGCCGGCAAGGCCGAACGGTTCACCGTTCCGTCTTCCTTCATCGCCTCGCTGGTAAGATTCTCGGTATCAGGCACTTGTTTAATACAGACTATAATATTGTAACTCACTTTTACTTATCCTTAAATGACTGGTATATTTTGATTATTCTTGTTACTTTAAGTTGAACAGTCCATAATCTTAACTTAAATGCAGACGGGGGTCAAGTGAATAAAGACCGGTAATATAATCGGGCATTGAGAAGTAAGTATTCACTGAACCACGTCAAAGCATCCCCACCGTGCCCTGTGCCGGTGGAAGTGAAGATTCTCAGCTACAGCCGCTATGAGGGCCACGATCCGCCGTGAATCCGCCCTGCTCGGCCCTTCCGGCGCTTGCGCAGGCAGCTAAAATAAACGATAAACGACCGTACAAGCGCCGGAAGGGCCGAGCAGGGCGGATTCACGGCTACGTTATGTAAAATCGGCACTTAGCAATGAATCTTCATTCCACCGGCACAGGGCACGGTGGGGATGACACGGTGTTCACTGAGGATTTACGTTGCTGGTATGTCGCAGGGTTGTCTTTTTTTACCAGCAACCAACAACCAGAAACAAGCAACTCTGTTCGCGATGATCTTTAATGCCAAAACTTTTTCGATCATTAAAACATCCGCAAAGTTGAAGGACCGCCTGATTTCTTGCTTTATTGGCAAAAAGTTGCTTATTGCTGGTTGTTAGTTATTGTTAAAAAGACAGTTACGCTTTTTTAATCAGGCAATTTTTACCTTTTGGTGTTAGCTGGCATTGGTCTGATTCGTTGGCCGTTCACAAGCAACCAGCAACAAAAAACGAATTTTCCGCTTGTCAGGTTAAGCGGTTTAAACGCTCCCTTTAACAATACTTGCTGCTTTGTCGTCGAGCTTCAGGGTGGCTTCTCTTAAAATTTTGCAATTTTGGGAACTTGAATCCCTGCCCACCTTGAGATCGATAGGTTTCCCGAAAATTAATTGGATTTGGGAATAAGGCTTAGGCAAAATTAATTTGTCCCAACTATTGAATACCCAGCCTTTATTAACAGCAACCCCTAAAGGGATTACAGGTGTTTTAGTTTTCCTGGACAGAAGGATAAAGCCAGGTTGCACTGATTTATTGGGACCTTTAGGGCCGTCAGGAGTAATTGCGCAACTGACTCCGCTATTTAAATTGTCAATTAACCCCCGCATTACATTCAAACTGTTACGCGTAGTAGAACCTCTTACGGTATGCATTCCGAAGCGGTCGATCAGATGTGCCACGTACTCCCCGTCTTTATGTTCACTGACTGGAATACAAACGGGGAGATTACTAAAAAGAGGGAGTAAAGTTAACAGGTTGCGATGCCAGAAAGTAACGATTGAAGGGTATCTACGCTTATTAATGCCTTTGATTACCCGATCTTTGTCATGAACAGCTACCGACCATGTAGAAGCCAAGCCAGATAGCATTTTTTCAGCCAGAAACGCCAGGGCACCGAACTGGAGTCTTTTTTGAAGGATAGGCATTTATCATCGCACGAAATCTTCCAGAATCCTTTGGATATCATCGTCTTCCGGGGGTAATAAGAGGATTTCCACCCTTCTGTTTTCTTCGACATCCTCTTCGGGATCTGCGGGTTCGACGAGTGGCTGGTTTGGGCCGTATCCTGTCAGGAAGAGATTTTCTCTCGGGATACCGTTTTCAGACAGGAATCGCATGACCGAATGCGCCCTCATGACTGAAAGGTGATGATTGTCGTCCCAGGGCGATACTCTGATAGGCTGGCCGTCAGTATGTCCGTCAATACGAACTAATTGATTTTCATTTTCATTTAATCTGTCCTGCACATAAGGAATAACCGTATCTTTAAGGCTGCGTTTAGCACCTTCACGCAGTTCAATCTGGCCCGGATCGAATAATATTTCATTTTCGATAACAATAAAATCGCCGTCGGCACGCGTTTCAATCCGCATTCCGCTGATATCTCTTACTAAATCCTCCATTTCTTGCAAGTTACGTTCCCGTTCTAACTTTGCTTGCTCCAGGCGTTCAGCCATTTGGCTTAATTCATGTGCTTGTCTGGAAGCATCATCCAGTTCACTTCCCTTCTCATCCAAATCAGTTTTTAATCTATGTATCTCTGCTTCCGATTCAGCCAAAGCACTTTCTTTTTGCTCCAATTGATCTTCCAGGGAACTAATTGTACGCAAGTGCTCTCTGGAAGGCGCACATCCTAAAAACGATATAATCGAGATACCTGCTACCAGTGTAAATATTTTTTTGTTAATGGAGTTCATTATCTTGCTCCTTATGGGATTAAAACAAGCTTAGTTAAAAAAACGCGTAATATTAAAACTTTGGCTCAGAGTAGAAGGTTCACCGGATTGAAGGGTATTTTCCGTAATGTAGACTACGGCTACTAACTGCACCAGAAAAATAACAGCGAGTGCGATGACGGACCAAAGAGGAAAAGCTGGTTCCGGCAGAGCGAAAGGTTGTTCATAATCGATAATGTCCTCTTCATCAAAATCAGTTCCTTCGTCAGACTCTTCATCCAGAATTTCCGCCACATCATCATCTTCAAACTCATCGTCTGCAAGTTGTGTTATATCAGAAGTGGGTTGCTCACTGTCCAAAACTTCAGTTTCTTCATCAAGCTCAGTCATGTCAACGGTAGGGTCTTGCGTATCCGAAGCGTCTTTTTTCAGATTAGCTTCAGCCTCTTTTAGCTCTTGAGCTGACACCTCGTCGCCGCTATCTTCAATGATATCCGAAAGAATATCTTCCTCACCGCTTTCGAGTTCACTCACATCCACGACTTCGGTGATCATGTCATCGCTTGCTTGATCACCTTCATCATCAGCCCCGGCATCGTCATCATCAAGCAGAAAATCGGAGTCGTCAAGGCCGAAATCATCATCGCTGTCCTCATCAGCCGCATCTTGTTTTTCTTCCTGTATTGGGGATTTCTCATCCGGCTCCTGCTCTTCGACATCCTCTGGTGAAAGATCCGGTTCTTGCTCTTTGTCGCTACCTGGGCTATCTCCATCGTCTTCAAGCAGGAAATCAAACTCATCTAAGCCGGATTCTTCCTCCTTACCCTCTGCGTCTTCACTCACCAAGCTATCGACATCTTTGGAATCATCAGATTCAGATTCCAAGGTTTCGTCGTCTTCCAAATCAACCAGCGCATCTTCAGTTTCTTCAGAATCACTTTCCTTTTCCTCCATTTCGGAGTCCATCTCAAGGTCAGCATCAAGGTCAAAGAGAATATCATCGTCGGAAGCATCATCAAACGTGTCGAGGTCGGAATCCGATTGCAGCTTTTCCACTTGAGTTAGAGGAAAGGCCGGCCCCTCGATTTCGTCAGCGGATTCCGGGGTAAGCTTTTCCTGTTCAATGAGTTCTTCAAGCTCGTCCGTTGTGATTTGCAATTTCTCGAGGACTTGCTGCTTCGACAAAAACTCTTCCGCCATCTCCCTACCTCCGATAATATATAAAAGTTAGAACATATGCTGAAAATGATGCCTCAACAGTTTCATTGATTCGTACATGGAGTAATTAACAGGTAGTCCAGGCAACTGAATTTATATCATAACAAATAAAACGTCAAAAAGTCAAGGTACCTATTTAAGAATAGACAAATGAAAAGATCAGTAGACCTCTTCGGGATCAAAAAGCTGCTCTCCCTCTATTTCTATTTTATCATCTGAAGGGTTATACCTTTCAAAATAACAAGTAAAAAAACCTTTATGGCAAGCCGCAACGTTTTGTTTTACCAGAAAAAGGAGAGAGTTCCCAGCACAGTCAACTCTAATTTCTTTTATTTCCTGAGTATGCCCGCTCGTTTCACCCTTTTGCATGAGTTTGCCTTTAGAACGTCTGTAAAGGTGAACAGTTCCTGACTCAACACTTTTGATCAGTGCCTCTTCATTGAGGTAGCAGAGTGTTAAAGGCAGGTTCGTTTCGCAGTCAGCAATAATAGTCGGGATAAGCCCATCTTTAAAATTAAGTTTCTCTAGTAGATTTTTCATCGGTAAACAAAAATATTCACATTTTGAGGAATAATATATTGAAACATAATGTACAATCATTATTATCGAAATCAGCTTTCATGTCAATTAAAGATGCTCAGTTTTAATTTGCATTTAAATGCTGATATAGGTTATCCTGAAATAAATAGATTTTTGGGGTACTAAAAATATGTCTACCCATGCATTAAATTCCAGCGTTTTGGTATTGAATTCTTCACTCGTAGCTGTTGATTTAGCGACGGTGAAACATGCTTTTTGTCTGCTTTTCAAAGCCGTAGCGGAGGTCGTTGATGTTAATGACGGTTCATATGAGTTCCACGGTTTTGAGAGCTGGCGGGAGGTCAGTGAATTTAAGTGTGAGCACGGTCTGGATGATGACGATTCAGAATGGATCAGCACTGTAAATTATGATATCGAAGTGCCCAGAGTGATAAGACTTCTGACATACAACCGTTATCCTGATAATAATGTTTCACTGAATAGACGCAATCTGTTTGCTCGTGATGAAAACAAATGTCAATATTGCGGGGTCAAGTATCCCATGTCGGAATTGAGTATTGATCATGTCGTTCCACGTGCTCAAGGCGGACAAACTACCTGGGATAATGTAGTTTGTGCCTGTACAAGTTGTAACAGGCGAAAAGGAAGCCATACTCCTAAAGGTGCAGGCATGAAACTGATAAGGCGCCCTGGCGCACCTATAAGAAATCCTCAAATCAAGTTAAAGATCAGGCGGAAAAAGTATTATTCCTGGAAACATTTTCTTGATGATGCTTATTGGTCCGTAGCTTTAGAATAATTTTTTTAATTGTGATTTACGGTGATTCTTACGCTTTGCGGATGTTTTAATGATCAAAAAGGGGATGGCATTAAATAACATCGCGAACAAAGTTGCTTTTTTCTGGTTGCCGTTGGTTTCTGAAATATGCAGGATAACACACCCATGCTAACTCCGCGCCATACCTGGATTTTAGGGATTATGCTATTCACCGCTGTTTACCTGAACGGATGCGCCGGCACTCAGCGAGATACCTGGCCTATTCTTCACAGTGAGCAGATTATTGATGCCGAAGGGCGCAAAGTGAAAAAACATGAGGTGCTCTACCCTTTCATTGAAACCCGCCGAGCACCGGATTACAACTACCTAACTATCAGACCGCTTGCTGATTATGAATCGAGCGAGGATACGGCCGTTAAGCGTCTCAGGTTTCTTTGGCCGTTAGGGCTGTTCTACCATCAGCAAGACCGCAGCAAATTGTATCGTTTTTGGCCTGTTTTCCAACATAGTCGGACGGAAGACTTTTTTACCGGACAGAGCACAACGCATGGCTGGGTTTTCCCTGTCATTTTTTGGGGACATAAGCCCGACCAGGGCCGTTATGGCGGTGTTCTGCCGGTTTTAGGAAGAACTTATGGTTTGCTGGGAGATGAGTTCTCGTGGTTCCTGTTTCCGCTCAGCTCACGGTTCAGACAAGGGCAATATGTCAGATATGACGTTTTGTGGCCTTTCTTCAGTTATGGTTCCATACCTGAAGGTGACAGTCAAGTTGTAAGAGCCTGGCCGTTATATGTGCGCAAATCTAAAGAAGAGTCCCATGAGCATAATTATTTACTGTGGCCCTTTTTTCGATGGGGAAAAGAGCATTGGGAAACAGTCGGGGGCGCTCAACGCAGGCGTGATTATGCTGCATTCCATCCCTTCTATGCTTCACAGACCGTTGTAGATGAGGAAAATGAGGAACTGTCCCGGCAAAGACAAATACTTTTCTATAATCGCCATCATGATAACCGATGGGACGATGAAGAATATCGCAGATGGTCGGCTTTTTTTTCGATCCTGAGACGTCAATACACCGATAGCGTCGATGAAACGCGCGTTTTCCCGCTCTATTGGCGTAGTAAACGTTTTTTATCCGGCAGTGAAAACCCGGAACACAGCGTTGAAAATTACAGATACCTCTGGCCGGTGTTCTGGCACACGAAAGATCGTTCACTGCCGGATAAGGAGCGTTCATATTCAGTCTTTGCACCGATTCTCTGGCATTACAGCACGAACTATTACGAAGAGGATGTGACCGAGCACCGCACGTCATTATGGCCTTTGTTTACCCTGAAATATGGCAGACCGAATTCCTTGAGTTTTTACATTCTGAGTCACGGATGGGGTGAGCCTGACAGCGGGTATAAACGGATATATCGTCCGTTTTTTGAATTTTACCGTTATAAACGTGAGCCGGACGGCAGCAGGATCACAAGGCTTTTGTGGCGTCTATATTACCATGAAAGGGGGCCCGAAGGCAGAAAATTAAGCGTCCCTTTGCTTTTCTCTTACGAGAGTTCGTTATCTGAAGAAACGGAAAGTTTTCAGCGTACATTTTCCTTCCTCCGGGGACTTCTGCAGTATAATAGAGACACTGATGGAGGGGAATTTAGCTTTTTTCAATTTTATTGAGCATTGACGCTGAGGTGCGTTTACAGTAAACTATCATACTGTAATTATGAATAATAAAAAAAAATCTTTTTGCATAGTATGCACTAATACTTATCAGGTTGCCGCTCTATTAATCAAGAGCATTGGCAATGTCCCTTATGTTTTACGTCGCAGAGAATTGCTGTATAAGCAGTTATACATGGTAGGCAACAGGAGTCTGCTCATTGTGGCCGTTATGGGGGCCTTTATAGGAATGATACTGGCTCTACAGTTAGGGTTTATAACCCGACAGTATAATTTACAGCAGCAGATAGGTCTTATAGGCATTGCCATAGTAAAAGAATTCGGGCCTGTCATTACTGCGTTTATATTGTCGGGGCGGATCGGGAGCTCTTATGCTGCAGAAATCGGCACAATGAAGGTTTATGAGGAAGTCGATGCCCTGACGGTTATGGGAGTTAATCCTGTAGCCTATCTGGCTTCTCCACGGCTTTTAGCGTGTATTATTATGCTGCCTATTTTAACTATTTATGCTGATTTTCTTGCTATGCTGGGTGGGGCTCTTGTCGCCAGAACTTATGTTGGCGTCGGTTATGACCGATTTTTCCAGGTTTTCTTTCAATATATTACATTTGCCGATGTCTGGCGCTCAATGGTGAAAACATTGTGTTTTGGTGTTATAATAGCCATTACCGGATGCTATTTCGGATTTAAAACGAGCGGCGGGGCCGAAGGTGTCGGTCGCAGCACAACCTCCAGTGTAGTTTGGGCACTGCTGAGCGTGTTAGTCGCTGATTATTTTATCGAAAGAGTGCTATTGGGAATATAATTTCCATTTGATTTAGAGGGTCAAAATGCAAACAAAAAAAGTATTAATTGGCTTCCTGTTATTGGGTGCTTTAGTTATTTTTGCCCTGTCAACTTTTTATATAGAGAATTGGCATTTTTATGTTCAGGAAGGGTACCGGATAAGTGCTCGGTTTGAACGCGCTTTGGAACTCAGTTCCGGTGATGAAGTGCGAATTGCCGGTGTTGATGTTGGTCGGGTACATAATATATCGGTGGAACCTCATAAAGAATTGCCGGTTAAAGTCTCTATGTGGATTCGTAAGGATGTTGATGTCCGGGAACAGGACATTGCCGTAATAAGAATGAGGAGTATTTTTGGCGGGAGTTTCCTTGAAATCGAGCGGGTCGACAGTACAGTGGCTCAGCTGGAGGAAGGTGGCACAATCGCGTTGACAAGAGTCAGTAACAGCATTCCCGAAATTATTGAAAAGAGCGATCTTGTTCTTGAGGAAGCGCTCGGTGCTGTTGATGATTCCCGTCAGGCACTGAATAATATAGCGCTTATCAGCGAACGTCTGGAGCGGGGTGAAGGCACTATTGGCAAATTGTTGCGCGATGATTCGGCCTATTATGAGCTGACCGCCGCTTTAGAGGGTGCAGGCAACACACTGGAAGGACTGTCCCGGGTTACCGAATCGGTACAAAAGGGGCATGGCATTTTAGGACGCCTGATATCCGATGAAGATTGGGCTGAAAGATTTGCTGATACAGTTGACGGCAGCGGAAAATTCGCCAAAATGCTTGGGGAATTGGCTGATGATTTCCCGGAAAGTTCATTGGGAAGGTTAGCTTCCGATGATGAAATGTATGTGAAACTGGAAAGTACTCTCCATGAATTAGAATCTGCAATAATTGAAGTTTCAAGAGGAGAAGGGACGATGGGGCGTCTGATAAGTGACCCCGAACTTTATGATAAAGTTAACGCTACGGTTGATGGTGTGCAGCAAATCATTAATGAATACAGAGAACAATCCCCGATTTTAACGTTTACCGGAGCTGTCTTTGGTGCTATGTGAAAATATCCTTACTTTTGATATCCTGATGAAAATAGGAGGCTGTAATGAAATTCAGATTGGCCGGAAAAATTATTTGTGGCAGTTTTTGCGTCATATTCGTCATCTTAGCTTTAATTTACGGCAGCAACCTCAGGGCGGAAGAGCATATTCTAAGAGGTATCCTTTTCGCCGTTTTATCGCTGACTTCTGCCACCGGCTATCGTTATTTCGAATATTGAACCCCGGAATTCGTCAGGAGACTTTATTGTAAACAGGTTTAAACAGGTTTTATTCAGCGCTAAGTTACCCCACACGTTTTATTCGGAATAGTTTACTTTTTTCGCTTCTCCGACAGACTCATATATAGGAAGCAGTTTATCTAGTTTGGTTAAACGAAAAAGGTCTTCAATCAATGGCTGAGGCTTGACTATAGCCACGTTACACAAATTGTCTTTTTTAGTTTGCCGATACGCTCGCATTATTTGTCCCAGTCCCGAGGACCCCATGTAATACACCTCGCTCAAGTCAAAAATAACTTTTTTCGGGTCTGAGTCTTCCAAAGTTTCATCTAACTGGCTGCTCAAAACATCAGCAGCTATTTCATCTATATGGCCGGTTAACGTCACAATAGCAGTGTCATCCACTATTTCGATTTTGATATCCGATGCCTTTTTACTGTAAAAATTAGGTTTCATGATCTAAAATACCCTGATGAAAAAGCGTGGAATAAACGGTTTAGGTCTTAGCCCATGGGGCAAATTTTGTTAAAACTACCTTGTTTCCTTTATCATTGAACTCTATTTTATCCATATAAGCCCTGATCAGATACAGACCACGACCGGAATCCGCCTGTATACGTTCCGGGTGCAAAGGGTCGGGGACATCATCGGGATTAAAACCGGCCCCCTCATCTTCAATGGAAATGGTTAATTTATGTGAATCGATTTCAAAATCGACAAAAATACTTTTTGTGCTGTCGAGTTTATTACCGTGTTTAATCGCATTTATTAATGCTTCTTCTAATGCAAGCTTGATACCGAAGAGTACCCTTTCCCCATATCCTTTTGCAATAAGAACGGGCAATAAAGTGTCTTCCACACGGCTGATTTCAGTTGGCAAACTGCTTATTCGTAATGATTTTTTATTAGACTTTCCTCGCATCAGCTGAGCGCCAAGTATAAGCATGTCATCTTCATGCCTTTCCTCCAGCCTGGAGGAAATTTGCC
>PUNP01000416.1 GCA_003551785.1 Candidatus Brocadiaceae bacterium
CGAACCTGAACGGTGACTATATTTCCGATGCTGCCGCGGCGCAGGTAGGTGGTTTGGGCCTGGCACCGGGCGCTAACATCGGTGACGGATTGGCGCTTTTCGAAGCCACTCATGGCACCGCGCCAAAATACGCCGGACTTGACAAAGTCAATCCGTCGAGCCTGATTTTAAGCGGAAGGATGATGCTTGAGTATCTGGAATGGCACGAAGCCGCCGAACTCGTACTGGACGGCCTTAAGAATGCCGTTGCCGATAAAACCGTTACCTATGATTTAGAACGGCAGATGGAAGGTGCTCAGCTGCTTAAATGCTCCGAATTTGCCCAAGCTATTGTTGATCACATGTGAACCCGAAGATTTCAATCGGAAGAATTAGCTAATGGGAAAAATACTCATAACCGGTGGTGCCGGTTTTATCGGCTCGCATTTGACTGAACGCTTACTGGCTGATGGTTATGAGGTATATGTATTAGACAACCTCAGCACGGGTTCGCTGGATAATTTAGCTGCTGTTGAAGAGAATCCCCGTCTGCATGTCGTTGTCGATGGCATTGAAAATCAGTCCCTGCTCAATCGTCTTGCGGAAAAAGTTGACATCATTTATCACCTTGCGGCCGCCGTTGGTGTAAAATTGATAGTTAAGGAACCTGTAGAGACCATAGAGACGAATATAGCCGGTGCTGAGAATGTAATGAAAGCTGCCCTGAATGAAAAAGTCAAGAAAATCTTCCTGGCCTCGACCAGCGAAGTTTACGGAAAAGGGACAACAAAGAAGTTTGCTGAGGATGATGATCTGATCTTTGGAGCCACTACCCGCAACAGGTGGAGTTACGGCTGCTCAAAAGCTATCGATGAATTCCTTGCTTTAGCATATCACCAGTCAAAAGGACTGCCGATCATTATCGGGCGTCTTTTTAATACTGTCGGGCCGCGTCAGGTAGGCAATTACGGTATGGTTATACCTCGATTCGTCCAGAAGGCTTTAGCCGGGGAACCTATAGAAGTGTATGGTGATGGTGCTCAAGTACGGTGCTTTACGCATGTCACCGATATTATCGAAGCGCTGTGTTTATTATTAAATAAAGACTCAGCGACGGGTGAGATTTTTAATATTGGATCTGACGAACCTATAACTATCCGTCAGTTAGCCGAAAAAGTCAAAGCTCTGGTTAATCCCGACGTCGAAATCAAACATATTCCCTACGCCCGGGCTTATGGCCCGGGGTTTGAGGATATTAAGATCAGACGCCCGGATATAAGTAAACTGGAAAAAGCCATCGGATTTAAGCCGTCAATATCCCTTGATGAAATCATATGTGATGTAATGGAATATATGCAGCAATGCACGAAATAATCGACTTTCACACGCATGCTTTCCCCGATAAGCTCGCTCCCAGGGCACTGACGCATTTAAAAGCCCAATCCAAAATAAGTAAGGTTGATGCTTATACCGACGGCACAGTAAACGGGCTCCGGCAATCCATGGCAGATGCCGGGATCAATAGAAGTGTAATTTGCTCCATAGCTACGAATGAGGCACAGTTTATCCCTATTTTAACGTGGTCGGCAAGTGCCGCTTCCCCCCATTTTATACCATTTGCCTCCATACACCCTGAAAGTCATAACGTCGTAGAGCAGATAAAAAAAGTAAAGGAAGCCGGCTTCAAGGGCATAAAGATACATCCGCAGCATCAGGATTTTGACATTCTTTCGGACTCAGTTCAAAGTTTTTTCATAGAAATGAACAAGACCGATTTGATATTAGTGACTCACTGCGGACTGGATTTTGCTTTTGGGGATAGAGATTACCGGGCTGCTGTTTGGAAAATACGGGAACTGCATGCAGCCTATCCCGGTATCAGGCTTATTGCTACTCATATGGGGGGGTGGATGCAATGGGAGCAATCGCTGGATATGCTGGCAGGCACGGATGTATATTTCGATACATCTTTCAGCGTGGGATTCGCCGATGATGATTTAATGCTGGAATTCTTCCGGAAACACCCTACAGACCGAATAGTTTTTGGCAGCGACAGCCCCTGGACTTCGCAGTCAGAGAGTCTTTCATCTGTTAAAAAACTGCTTTCATTACAACATGACCGCGAGCTGTTAGATATGATTTTTTCCGGAAATGCAAGAAAATTATTATCAATCTGACCTTCTGATTCCGGTCACCGTTAAATTCACAGTGAGCCCCTGCTGCTGTTGCTGCGTTCCGCGACGGGTTCTTTGCCGCCGCATGTCAACGCTGTTTAACTGTAAGGCGGTTTCCGCTTGTTCAAGGTAACGGAAAAAATTAATAAGTTCCTCCCAGCCTGTTTCCGTAATTCTGATATCCATTGTCACCTGTGTAATTCTTTCTCCCTGGACTTCTCGTGTGCTGTCCAGTGACCAGCCGTCGATCCCTGATTCGTTAACAGCTTGTTCTATGAAACCCAACGGACTGAATCCAGCTTCCGGACGCGGTACTTCTTCGCTTAGCTGCTCGATTTCACGTTCAAGCCGCACATATTCTTCAGCCAGGCTGCTAACTTCCGACAAAGTTTCCTGCTTATCCGGAATTATTCGCCGGGTAAGGCTGCGATTTCTTTCAATCGTCGGCCGGATGGAGAAATGGTAGCCCAAAACAGCTAATACAGCACCTACTGCGATGACAATTAATTTTTTTTCTCGCGTTGATAGTGTCATTACCTAAATGTCCCTGTTAATATCTATACTCATGACAAAGCCAACTTGTGCCGTTCCCGCCCTGCTGGACAAATTAACTTCCACATTGGCAAAATAATCTACTTCAGCCATTATCCGCTGTAACTGCTCCGCTCGTGAAAAACTACCAGCGGTTCCGGTTATAATAAGTGAATCCGGGCGTGCCTGAATTCTATCGAGTTCAACGTCAAATTCCCGTGGCACATTTCGATTGAAAATGTTGATCAAAGATACGGGACTGATTTGTTTCCCCACAGCTGCGGTTAATCCCTGGTATCTTTCCTGCAAATCCTGAAGCGCTAATTCCAGTTCGTGTGCGGGGTCTATCACGTCAGGCATATTGGGGATCACCATTTCTAAAGATTCACGTATTGCGCGATCCATTTTTTCATTCACATTCTCCAGTCGGCGATTATCGATATAGAGACGTCCCACTCCCACCCCAATTATTGCAATAAGCAAAACGGCACTAAGGGCTAAAAGAGCGACTGGTTTTTCTCCAGCCTTCTCCTCCTCTTTGAATGAATCAACAAAATTGGGACGATTACCACCCAAAGCAAAGAAGGCGAGCGCGGCGGGAAGAAAAAACTCGGGATCAAGCTCTTCACCGCCTGCTATAGCGTCAAAAACGGAAATATGCTTAAGGTTCTCATTTAATACATCGAACCCCGCAGATTCATAAATTTGCCTGGGAACATTGGCGATGAGAGGCGATTTCTGGCCGCCAAGTGTACCGAAAACCCGCCTTTTCCCCAGTTCAAGATCGCGTTTTAAATTCGTGATGGAACTGCTGTCAGTAAAGGACCGAGTGAAAGTCGGCATCGTCCGCAGCATAGCTTTGGCGCCGTTTTTATAATACGCGGCACAACAGCGATTCGGGTCAACGTGCAAAGCGGTAAAATTCGTTATATCAAGATCGCCTGCTAAATAAGAGATAGCTGCATCTAAAGTCGAAGGTGCCGGCGTTATAATATCAGGTTTGACTTTTACTGAATCAAAAGCCTGCATTATCTTTTCGAGTTTCAGTTTACTTATAGCAGCAACCGGTATTTCCTGCTGTGCTTGAGAACTTACTCCCAAAGATGCATCCGAAACGTCTGCAATGATATTATCAAAATCAATCGGCACAGAGTCTTCGATCAAGCTTTTCAGCACACTTCTGATTTGCTGTAAGTTGGGGATAGCAGTAACAACTTGAGCGAAGAAGACCTGATCATCCGGTGGTGAAACGGCAACTATAGCGCGTCGTGAGAATCCATGTTCAGTAAAAAGCGAACGGACCGCCGATTCGAAGCGCGATTCTTTCATATCCGCCTTTATTGACGCCGTGTTGCATATGCCAAGCTTTTTCTTTGACGGTGCCAGTTCTATTGCGGAGAGACCGTCGTTACGCAATTCTATTCCTATGATGTTCTTTCTTATCATAATCTCCTTTTGACGTTAGTACCCAAAGGACCACATGTTCCCTGGAACGCCGGGTTCATCGTCCATACATTAAAATTAAGACGTGGTTTACTGATGACTTGCCTTTTAACGGCATTCGGCAAATTTGCAGAGCAGTTCTTTCTGTTTATCCGAGAGTCTTCTGGGAATTTTGACATTTACCTCTACATAATGGTCGCCTTTACGTCCGTTTTTCGCTTTAATACCTTTCCCTTTCAATCTCATTTTTTGCCCCGGCTGAACGCCCGGAGGAATTTTCAAGTTGACTTGTCCATCAATGATATCGACTTCTTTTTCTGTACCGAGGGCGGCTTCAACCATACTGACCTCAACCTTACCGTAAATATCCAGTCCTTTGCGGCTAAATTTAGGATGCTTCTCGACGCCGACTTCTAAAATTAAGTCGCCGGTGGAACCCCCGGCTGTCCCCTGTCCCCCCATACCTTTAAGTCGGAGTTTTTGTCCGTCTTCGATACCGGGTGGTATAGAGACATCAATGCCGGATTCAACCTCCTGAGTTCCACTGCCGCTGCAAAGAGAGCAGGGGCTATGGATGATTTTGCCCCTTCCAAAACATTGCGGGCAAGTCTGGGAGATACTAAAATCCCCCCTTCCGCTTGCAGTGCGGCCTCGCCCACCGCAACGTGGGCAAATATCGGTTCGGGTACCCGGCGCGGCTCCCGTTCCGCCACATCGTTCACATTCCTGCTGACGAGGAACTCTCACGGTAACTTTACCGCCTTTGACCGCCTTCTGGAAAGGGATGGTAACACGGCTTCGAACGTCACGTCCGCGCTCTTTCATGCTATATTCAGGGCCTGCACCACGTCCTTCCCCGAAAATGCTGCTGAAAATATCCTCAAATCCCATGTCAGAGAAACCGGATTGACGATTTCCAGACCGTGGACCGGCAGAGCCAAAGATGTCTTCGAAACCCGCCCCCCCCATTCCAGCGCCTCCGCCTTGCTTTTGCCATTGCCTTAATTCATCGTATTTCTTTTTCTTTTCAGGGTTTGAAAGTACATTATATGCTTCGCTTATCTCCTTGAACTTCTCTTGAGCGGCATCACTGCCTTTATTTCTATCAGGATGATATTTTTTGGCTAATTTTCGATACGACTTATGTATCTCATCTTTAGAAGCATTTTCAGGCACACCGAGGATTTTATAATAATCTTTTTCCGTCATAGGCATATTGAAGTAATATAATAAATTTAGACTTAATTGTTAATTTTCATCATCACTTTCTTCAGCAAGATCCAGTTCTCTGACTCTACTGGTCGTATCTTCATTATACCGGCATCTGGTCAAAACTTCACTGCGATTAATAATACCATCTGCGTATAGCTCAACTAATGAGTCATCAAGCAGCTTCATTCCTTTATCTCTGCTGGTTTGGATAGTTGAGTCTATACGGAACATTTTATTTTCACGTATAAGGTTTTTAACGGCATTATTGGAGATTAAGATTTCATGAGCGGCAACTATTCCTTTACCATCTTTTTTAGGAACTAATGTTTGGCTGATAACGGTGACCAATGTTGAAGCAAGCTGGGTTCGTACCTGTTCCTGCTGTGAGGACGGGAATTGGTCAACGATACGTTCGACAGTTTCCTGGGCGCTATTGGTATGCAGAGTTGAAAAGACCAAATGCCCGGTTTCGGCGGCCGCAATGGCCAATTGAGTGCTTTCCAGGTCGCGCATCTCCCCGACCAGAATGATGTCGGGTGCCTGGCGCAAAGCCCGGCGAAGCGCTTCGGTAAAATTGGGGACATCCGCCCCTAACTCTCTTTGGCTGACAACGGATTCTTTATGTTTGTGGCGATATTCTATAGGGTCTTCGATAGTAATTATATGCGAGCGACGGTTAGCGTTAACAAAATCTATCATAGTAGCCAGCGTAGTTGTTTTACCGCTCCCTGTCGGCCCGGTAACCAATATAAGTCCTCTGGGTTTGAACAATAACTCTTGTATTCTGTCGTCCAGTCCTAACTCATTAAAAGTTAAAATACGCCATGGGATAAGGCGCAGGACAATGCATATATGGCCTTGCTGACGATAAACAGCCACTCTGAAACGGCCTTGTTCTTCAAAGGCGAAACCGAAATCCGTCGACCCGAGCTCTTGCAATTCCTGTTGTTTATGCTCGGGAGTTATACTTTTCATCAGTGCCACGGTATCATCAGGTTCCAAAGT
The DNA here is from genome assembly GCA_003551785.1 of Candidatus Brocadiaceae bacterium. Next base: position 6,345 of record PUNP01000416.1, read on the forward strand.
TTTAGTTTGCAAGCTTCGGAGTTCGCCGAACAATCTGAAAACTGGTGGTCTTCCAACAGTTAAAATAATATCTTCCGCTTTTTTTTTGATAGCTGCCGTAAGCAGCTTTTCCATCTGAATCATAATTATTATTCCTCAACCATTTCAACACTTCCGGCCACTCTGATAACTTCCTCTAAAGTCGTCATACCGCTCTGGGCTTTCCGCAAGCCGTCTTCAAGCAATGTAACCATGCCTTCGGCACGTGATTTAGCTCTGAGCTCACCTGCTTGTGCACCTTCGAAGGCCATATCTCTTAACTCTTGCGTCATCTCCATAAGCTCAAAAATGCCTTTTCGGCCTTTATAACCGCTTCCATTACAATCCGAGCAGCCGGTTCCTCTATAAAACACCATATCTTTCGCTTCGTCAGGCGTTAAACCAACCGCCCGAAAATAATCTTCGGTGTACTCATAGGGTTCCTTGCAGCTTTTGCAAATGCACCTGACAAGTCTTTGTGCCATAGAAGCAACAACGGATGAAGCCACCATGAAGGGTTTGATGCCCAGGTCAATAAGACGCGGTATAGCGGTCGGTGCGTCGTTCGTATGCAAGGTACTAAAAACCAGGTGTCCGGTCAGGGCGGCCCGCATGGCAATCTCAGCCGTATCTTTATCACGAATCTCACCGACGAGGATTATTTCAGGGGCCTGACGCAGCATAGCTCTTAAGATTCGGGGGAATGACCGCCCTATACTGGTATCGACCTGTGTTTGATTAATTCCGGATATCTGATATTCGACGGGGTCTTCAGCCGTAAGAATTTTGGTATCCGGACGATTCAAAGCATTCAAAGCGGAATACAGCGTAGTCGTTTTACCACTTCCCGTAGGACCGGTGACGAGAAAAATGCCGTTGGGCTGGCTAATAATGTTCTGGAAGCGTCCCAAATCATCTTCATGAAAGCCTAATTCAGTTAACTGTACTCTTACAGACTCTTTATCGAGGATACGCATCACGACACTTTCGCCGTCGGTGCATGGAATGTTACTAACACGCAAATCAATAGGACGGCCTCCGCACTTAAGAATAATACGCCCGTCCTGAGGGCGTCGTTTTTCAGCCAAATCCATCCCAGCCATCAGCTTGAGCCGAGCGGTCATTGCATTCTGCAACCGTTTTGGTGGAGATTCCACTTCAGAACATACACCGTCGATTCTATATCTGATACGCAAACGATTGGCGAGTGGTTCGATATGTATATCACTTGCCCTTGCCCGCACAGCCTCTTCGATGACGAGGTTGACGAGGCGTATTATTGCCACGTCCTGGCCGTCATCCGCTTCATTCTCATCCTCCTCGGCGGCTGTTAATTCTGCAAAAGACATTTCGCTTTCGGTAAATTCCTGCAACATAGTATCTACGGTAGACTCTTCACGGCCATAATAGCGCTCAATAGCTTGCTCAATATCGTCTGGAACTGCGAGAACCGGTTTAATTTCTTTGTTAAGAATGAACTGGAGGTTATCTATAGTGCTTAAATCCAAATCTGATATAGCAACCGTGAGTCTCGAATCACGCAGTCTGAGCGGCATTATATTATGCATTTGTGCGGTATCGCGCGGAACAGCTTCGACGGCTTCGCTTTGTGGTTTTATTCGGGTCAGATCAGCCACGGGAACATCATATTGATCACCAACGGCCTGGAGGATTTCCTTTTCATCAGTAAAGCCGAATTTACATAGAATCTCCCCAATGCGCATTTTCTCGCTTGACTTCTTTTGGTATTCAAGGGCCTGATTTAACTGACCTTCATCAATCAGCCCCTTTTCAATTAAACGCTGTCCCAGAAGTGCCTGTTTAACCATTTTTAATATCCCGCAATTTTATGTTTATTTTATTGACGAAATGATTTACAGTAATTATTCATTAAATCGACGGTTCTTCAACTTTACTTTGCGGATGTTTTAATGATCAAAAAGGGTTTGTCATTAAAGAGCATCGCGAACAGAGTTTCTTCTTTCTGGTTGCTGTTTAGAAAGACAACACTGCAACATACCAGCAACAATCAACTGATATCTCGTTTACTAAAATTAATTACGATTCATTTGTGCAATCTCAACATCCGCAAAGATGACAGAGAGCCATGGGACTCCCCCAATTCCCTTGCCATCACGCCCTGTGCCAGTGCAGATGTCAAGGGCTTCAGTGAGGACTTATTGTGCTTTATCTTTCTTGTTGTATAGAACAATCTCTTATTATATGATATAATAATATTGTTTTCAATTCAATTGCTGACAGTCTTAATAACTGTTTTTAGCATAGGAACTTTGACATTATTTCACTCACTACAACTGGTTTGATTATTTATGGACACTACAAACACAAGTGAAAAATTCAGCAGCATTCCTGATATAATAGAAGATTTTAAGGCGGGAAAATTCGTTATCATCGTCGATGATGAAAATCGCGAAAATGAAGGGGATCTAGTTATATCCGCCGAACACATAACTTCGGAAAAAGTGAACTTTTTAATTAATGAAATCCGAGGGTTTCTATGTGTCGCCGTAGCTCCCGAAATTGCAGACAAGCTGAACTTGCACCCGATGGTACCAGAAAATCGCAGCCAATACGGAACCCCTTTTACTGTTTCTGTTGACGCTGCGAAAGGAATTTCTACCGGTGTCAGCGCACCGGACAGGGCGAATACAATCAAAACGATTGTTGACGATAACGCCGGGCCTGATGATTTAGTGCGCCCAGGCCATATCTTACCGCTGCAGGCACGTAAAGGCGGAACTCTGGTCAGGGCCGGTCATACGGAAGCGGCCGTAGATATTGCTAAAATGGCTGGTTTGAAACCTGCTGCTGTCATCTGTGAAGCAATGAATGATGACGGTTCTATGGCACGCTTACCGCAATTAATGCAGGTTGCGGACAGATATGACTTCAATATTTGCTCTATCGTTGATATAATCAAATACAGGCACAATTTCGAGTATCTGGTGAAAAAGCTCGTCGCAATCAACCTGCCGACCAAATGGGGGGATTTCACTTTGCATTGCTATCGCTCGCAAAGTGACGCCAAAGAACATATCGCAATTTGCTGCGGTGACGTAGGCACTATGAATAAAGAACCGGCTGTAGAAATTACCGATCCTGTACTCGTAAGAGTTCATGATGAATGTTTTACGGGTGATGTCCTGGGCTCATATAGATGTGACTGCGGAGAACAGCTTTCGGAATCACTTGAAATGATTCAAAAAGCGGGCCGAGGCGTTGTTTTGTACATGAGGCAGGAAGGACGTGGAATCGGACTCGAACACAAGTTACATGCCTATGCACTCCAGGAACAAGGCCTTGACACCGTCGAAGCCAATGAAAAGCTCGGTTTCCCCGCCGATAAACGCGACTACGGTGTGGGCGCTCAAATCCTCAGGCACCTCGGTGTGAGAAAAATGAAACTTATCTCCAATAACCCACGCAAGTTTAATGCACTTAAAGGTTACGGACTGGAAATTGTTCAACGAATTCCCACGAACATCCCCCCCAGAAAAGAAAATATTAAGTACCTGAAAACTAAACGTGAAAAAATGGGGCACCTTTTAGATATTGAAAATTTCGGGAAAGATGTAAAGAATGAAAAAAAAGAGGATTCCTGAGATGTAATTAATCGGCCAGTAATCAGAAAAACATCCGATAAATTTCCCGGATGGACATACCCCGAACAAGCCGCTAAAAGTCGTTTTTAGGTAACCATTAAGCTTGATACCAAACCTAATGCTTAGTTGCATAAGTCCGAATAACGTTTTAATATCTTAATTGTAATTTTCTTGCTTTTTTGGCAAAAAGATTATTATTGGACATAGCAAAGTTCTGGAATAATAACAAGTTCCTTAATCTTTAAGGCAGTC
>PUNP01000432.1 GCA_003551785.1 Candidatus Brocadiaceae bacterium
AACAGCAGCTCTCTTGCTCCTACGAATACAGAGGCTATGATAAATACTGATATTACAATTACCCAGCCGGCTTTTTTGTGTCTGCCGACAAGGGATATCAGACCCAGAACAACCGCCAGTGATGCTACGCCGGCACGACTTCGAGTCATTAGAATTCCAACCAAAACAACAGCGATGCTTCCATATATAGCCAGCTTTATAAAGAAGCTTCTGAAAAACTTAATCGAGGCTATCATAAGTGCTGCCGCGCAGGCAAGTGTGCCGGCAGCTGCATTTGGATTCATAAACGCTCCACTTGCCCGTCCTTCAGGGTCTATGATATGGCGTTCAAGCAAAGCTGCCGGAGCTAAAAACCACTCAAGTGTGTATGGCCAGACAGCATGGGCGACAACAAGCAACGCTCCAACTACAGCAGCCACTCCAAATGCGATGAACTGATTTTTCAGGTCCCGCTCATTATCGATACAATGCAGCACGGCATAGAACAACGCCCAGTACGATAGGAGTTTCAGCATGTCTCGTAGATAAAAAATCCGCTCAGCGCTGGCCGCCTGACGCGCACCTGCATAAGTAGCAACAAATGCAATTATTAAAAAACTGCTTATTGTCCAGAAAGCGTAACCAAACCGGATGGGAACGCCTTCAAAAATATTACGCCGGATAAGAACCACTAAAAACAGAAACACAAAAAATATATCGTCAGCACCGGCGCCCAAAGGAAAAATCTGGTTATGAAAAAACCAACCATGCGGGTATGTGAAGAGAATCGGCCAGATTAAAAATGAACCCCATTTGGGCTTGATAAAAATTATCAGAGAAAATAATGCAATGGCTGATATCATTAACAATCGCATGGAATGAGCCTTTCAAAAAATTTAGGTGATATTCGGCAACTATTCATTATAATCAAGTTTTTTGCTGTAATCTGACAATTGCTCTGCAAGTTCGAGGGCGTGACCTTCTTTATTCCTGCTGTGGAAATATAAAAATAGTCCGTCTTTACCGAGCCATAGATGGGCCTGGTCAAAAATTTCATCTATAAGGAAATACGGTAAATCATCCCGGTTAGGGTTCTTCTTGTCTGTATTTATGTATGCCCCAAATATTTCGTAAGGGTATCTCACATTTTCAATCCAGCTGATGTTATCATAGTATGTATGCTGGCAAATCCTGTATCTGGCCAGCTTTGCCATAATATTGTAAGGATGATCTACGAGGTTGCTGCCGGCAGGGGTTATAAAGTCAATCTGTCCGATTTCGTCAAGAACATCCTGAATAACCTGCTCAAGATTTTCCAGGTCGCGATCATCATAATTCCGCTTTCTTGTAATTTGCTTCAATGGAGAATCACCATAGGCTTCGGTGTCAAGAGCGGTATATCTTACACCGAAGTGTTTTGCCTCTGCACGCAAACGCTCAATTTCCTGAATATAATAATCGGCATCATATAAATCATCGGTGCTGCTGTTGTCTATTCGCCATGAAGGCCAGAAATTACGGGCAAGTATAACATCGACATTGTATTTTCTACACTTTTCTATAGATTTGGGTAACTTATGTTCATAGCGAGAATAGCGTTCAATATCACAGTCATACCGGTGGAGGCGTTTTAGCATCACATGGGTCACAAGGCCGGAAGAAAGGGCCGTATCAAGAGATTCAAGGGAATCTCGATAAATAGTATGATACCACAAAATCATTGGTCTGTCGTGAACTTTAATGGTAAAGGATGCATCATCGGCAAGTGATAGAGGCATTTTTTGGCGTTTGTCGGGCTGGAAGGAGAAGCCGGAGCCGGCAATGACATCTGATAAATCTGCTTGCAGCTCTATCTTTGCCTTTATACCGGCTAATAAAAGCGAATAATCGTTAATTTCGTGATATTTGGCGGTAAACCCGCTTTCAAACTCTACTGTTAATTCCGAATCGGCCTTGATGTTGCACTTAAAGCCAGGGCCAATGGATATGCGGGCGTTTTCTGATGCAAACTTCACATAATCATCTTTGCGGGAAACTTCCTCGAATGACAGGGCATCTTCAAAAGTTACTGTTGCTACTAACCGCTGATCTATTTCATCGTCGCCCTGAAAAATTCTCAATTTCCCAGCCGCATATTCGTATCTGCCGCCGTCAAAAGCTACAAGGAATGCCCCGTTATGTGTGAAAATCCCTCTGAATCCTGAATCAGCTACCGCTGTGCAGCAGACCAGAAAATAGAACAAAAGTGCATATACACACCATTTATAATGCCGTCCCATAGTCAAAGCTCCAAGTTAAACCAGAATTATAAATAATTTACATATTTACCGAAACAATGTTCAATCACACTATATCGGCTAAATTAACAAGTCATCTTAAGACATACCCATATAGTACCAGATTGGGACAAAAGCTGAAAATACCGGAGAAAATCCCAAATCGATCAACCCAAACGAATCCCCTAATATTTACGGTTTGTCATCGGCAGCCACTATTAAATATTCATCTGCTCTGGGCGTGCCACCGGGTTGGAAGGCTCCGGTATCGTGATTGTGCTCGTGCTTAGTTATCTGAACGCAATCTACCCAAAGCCAGTAATCCGCATAATCTTGCGGCTTGACATTCTGCTGGGCAAAACTGACTCTAATCACTAAATCGTCGCTATGGCCGGGTTCTACGATTTCTCCGGTACTTACAAGACGATGCCAGCCTTCGTGTGCCTCTGCAACGACCGTCGCACCCAAATGATGATAAATGACTTCATCTTCTTTAGCACTGCTTCCAAGCCGCAACCGCACTATAGGCCTTCTTGCCCGCTCATTACCGTCACCTCCGGCAAGTGCCCGAAAAGCACCACCGAGCTTAACATAGCATGACAAGGTAAACTTATCGCCCGGCTCAAGCCCTCCCGTCGCACCATTCAATCTTATGTCGCCTATACTACTTCCGCCGACAGAATGGCGTGCTTTAATGCTCCCTCCGCCATAAAGACTGACAGTATTATCCCAGCCGGTATCAGGGTTGCTCTCGTCAAAACCATAAGCAAAACTCCAATTGCCAATACCGCTTTCAAAACAGGTGTCGTCAAGATTCGTAATATGATTTTCAACTCCGGCATCTACACGAATCATCTCGACATTTTTAACCTTATGCCCTTCAAAATATGCCGCACAATGAGTGTAGTTTTCCGGGTCAAAAAAGTGTCGATAGCTAACCCATATTCTGCCGTCACTTGTAACGCCGACAATATCGTCAAGCGGCTCCGGCCTTACTCTAATCCAGTGTTCTGTATCGACGGAAACATAACAGCCTGCGTGAATCTTATGCTTGTAGTCCCTTCTTGCTGCCGCATAATAGGCATTTTGAAGGCTTTGAATTTTCCAGATGTAGTTCTCCGGTGCTTCCTGCGTCAGCACGGGTGCTAACAGCCCGTGACGCTCGGCATTCTCGGAGGTATTATAGTGTAGCGGATGCGTCAACATTCTAAATGTATCGTCTGGGTAATGCCTTGTAAACAACGGAGCGTTCGGCCTGCCGTCATTACCCCAAACCAATGTTTCCTCGTGATTTATTGCCGCCGTAGGCTGGTGATAATGAGTCATGGGCTCGCCTGACCAGCTCTGGGGGTTCATCCTGTCTGCCGGGTTATTGCATACGACTTTATGAAATCCACGATAATCGCCGTCACCATAGGCCACATAGACAACATCTGGATTATCCGCCGCAAAGGAAACAGTATGACAGTGGCGGTCGTCTCCAACCTCCGGTTCGGGCAGTGTCACGCCCTCGTAAATCTCAATCCAGTTTTTGCCGTAATCATTACTGTAATAAACCCGCTCGCCTCTGCCTTTAAGGAACTTTCTCGAATACTCCCCGACAACTATATGCGAACCTACCTGTGCACTGGGTGACCAGCCGTATCTTAATAAATAGCCGGTTTGCAGTGTATGAACTAATTCCCATTCCCCCGTGCCCACATCTTTTCTGAAAAACTTACTGTAACGCTCGGCGTCAGTTCCGCCGTGATAAACGGCATTTACAATCCAACTGCCGTCAGCTAACTTCTGCCCGCTGCGAAGCAACTCGCCGTCAACATAATCAGGGTGTGTTGTAAAGTCCCATTCCACTTCAAAGTTGACACCATCGGTTGTTTTTCTTAATTCAGTAGTTCCCCACGGGCTGCCGCCGTAAACAGTATCACCATCTACAAACCACGGCTCAAAACTGTAAGGCATATTGTCTGCATCGTGATTTAATTCCGGCCTGCCTGCAACAGGGCGTATTTCCTTTACCGGCTCATTAATGCCGTATTCAGTAACATCCGTATTTGACTTATTACATCGAATACTCTTTCGGTGGAAAGTATATTCGGGAGTTATCGACTCCGGCCCATCAAGGTCAAAGACATCCTGCACCTGCTCTTGTGTCAAATCCTCATTAAAAACTTCAACAGGAGCAAACAGACCCGTGCCGAATTTATCGTCACTGTTTTTGGCTAACTGAATAAAACAGACATCCTCGACATCCGTCGAAGTAATAGTAGCAACCTTAGTTCCTTCCTCGACGGTCTCGATATACAGTTTTATTTCGCCGCCGCCTCGCACAACAGCGACTTTAGTAACATCTACCTCCGCAAAGCCATCGTCAAAACTTATATCATCTGTTTCTGTGCCGTCAGTGATAACAAACTTACTTTCAGTTTGCTCAATGGACGGTTCACGCTGGACGGTTCGTGTGTAGTAAACATCCAAATAACTGCCGTCCTGCCCCCTGATAAAGAGTATAGGCAGTTTGTCTTGTATCTGGCGGTAACTTATATCCGCCAGCCAGAAAAAACTAATTGTCCAATCGCCTTCTATCTGCATATCTTTTTTCTCCAGCCAGCTATCGGCAAACTCCGCTAAATCCTCTACATGCTTGGTTACCAGCCACTTTTGAGCAAAATCTGCAAAGTCAGTAAAGTTCACCAGGCCGAACGCTGATCCGCCGAGCATCCGTAAAAAGTTTCTTCGTAACATATGTTCCTCCGGTTAAATATTTATGCACTATGGCTCAACTAAGTTCGATAGTTTGGCGACAGAAGCTATTAAATGCTCATCCGCTCTGGGTGTGCCGCCGGGTTGGAATTGCCCTGAATAGTGTATATCGTCAAACTTTACAACCTGCACAGCATCAATCCACGCTTCGTAAGTTTCCGGGTCGTTTGGTGCATCAGTAAAGCCTGTCCAGAATACCCTGAACCGTAGGTCAACTGTTCCGGTAGCCTTGCCCCACGCTTTTACATACAGCCAGTTGCCGTGCACTAATGCCTGTGCACTGCTGTTCGTCCCCCAAGAAAGATTAGCACCAGAATATGTCCATAACTGCAATCGTGGAGCTCGTCCCAGGTCGCTTAATCTATGTCCCCAGCTATCAGTAGGAATATACACCCACATAGAAAGAACAATATAATCCCCGGCAGCCAACGATATTTCTTTACTTCTTGCGGTTGCGTATGTCGTTGTATTATCTTTGGCAAGGAACAGCGAACCGTCACCAAGTAATTTTCTGCTTGTATCGTGGCCTGAATTCTCGCCGTCCATACCATTTGTAAAATACCAGTCTCCGATACTTCCATCGAAGTAACTGTCAGCGGCACTGTCCAGTAAATTCGTAATTCCTCGCTCTGCTTTGGCAAACTGGATGGATTTTCTGTTCAGCGGCTCAAAATACGCCGGTCTTGTCGCACAATCCGCTGGCCTGCGAATTTCAGCCCATATCCTGCCGTTATCAGTCTGACCGCCTATATGCCAAACGCCGGAACAGCCCGGTATATGATAGGCACGACGCCAGTTTATACAGTCAGTCGATACATATAATCCATTGTGCGGACGGTTTCTTGCTGCATCTGCCGCTACTGCCGCATAAAACAATCCGTCAATCTTTTTTATACTCCAGACATCGCAACCGGCAGACTGCGTGTAATAAGGGCTGTCCTCGTCATCCTGCACCTCTGGAATATCGAACACCGGACGCATAGAATCGTCACTTGGGTCGTGTTCGATAATCAACGGGTCATAGCCCATCCCGTCGTGACCCCAGTAGATTTTCCCGTTATGCGTAATAACAGCGGTAGGCTGAATATGATAGTTTGTCGGCTCTGCTGACCAGCTATCTGCGTTTGTCTTGTCGGCCGTATTAGTGCAGGTCAGTTTCATAATATCCCGCCAGCCGCCGTCACCATAGGCGACATAAATTACATCGGTATGGTCAGGATGAAATGTCAAAAGATGAATATGAATATTCGCACCCTCGGCAGGAACACCGGGACGCTCATATATCTCATTCCAGCTTTGTCCATAATCATTGCTGTAATGAACCCTAAGTCCCTCGCCCGGCTCTTCTTTTGGATTAGCGTATTCGCCTATCGCTATTTCATTGCCTCTTGCCCCTGTAAAGCCAAACTGACTGACATAGCCTCCGGGGAAATGATACCGCAATGACCATTGACCTGTTTCAGGGTCTTTCCTCCAAATTTTACCGTCAGCAGAACCGGCAATGTCTTTTGTACATATTACAAAACTGCCGTCATCAAGTGCAATCCCCCCTGTAATCAGCTCAACATGCGGCCCGTAATCAGCAAGAGAGCTTAATGTAATCTCCTCTGTGAAATTAACCCCGTCCTCTGTCCAATAGAGACTATTGCCGTCACTGCAATATGCCCTGTTACCGTGAACAAACCTTAAGTTCTCTGCATCCACTTCACCGTCGTGGTACTGCATATCCGGCCTTTGCAAGGCATATACATCTTGCAGCAGAGGTTTGCCGGACTCTATCTGTTGTAAATCAGAGTCAAATCTTATGCTGTCCCTTGCAAACGACATCTCTTCAGGACTTTTGCTAATATCAGCGTCAGGAGCGTCACTGTCTAAGTCAAACACTTTCTGGACATCGGACTCGGACAAATCGGTGTCCCACAACTTCAACTGCCCGTATGAGCCAAGTCCCTTGACTTCACTGTCGGCGTTGGCTGAAAACTGAATAAAACCAAACGCATCAGCTAAGTTTATATCGCTGTCGGACTCGTCGAGCGTCCCCTCGGCAGGTGTTTCAACATACAGCGTAATATCTTCACCCTCATCACGGACAACAGCGAACTTGACAATATCGGCAAATCTCCAGCCGTCATCGGCAGTAACTTCAATATCGTTAGTGCCGTCAGAAAGTACGAACTTGCCGCCGTCCCTGTCGCCGCCTCCGTCATAGACCGCCTCATATCGCAACGCCAGATAATTACCGCCACTGTCTTTTATCAGTGCAATCGGCAGCTGCCCGTGTATCTCTCGCCACGAACTTTCAGGCTGCCAGAAAAAGCTTATTGTCCAGCTATCTTGAAGCGGCATATCTTTTTCCTGGAGCCAGCTATCGGCAAACTCAGCTAAATCCTCCACATCTTTGGTCTCCAGCCATTGCTCGGCAAACTCTGCAAAGTCAGTAAAGTTTACCAAGCCGAACGCTGATCCGCCGAGTATCCGTAAAAAGTTTCTTCGTAACATATACTCCTCCGGTTAAATACTTATGCACTATGGCTCAACTAAGCTCGATAGCTTGGCGACAGAAGCTACTAAATGCTCGTCTGCTCTGGGCGTGTCTGGCGGTATGAAATCAGTCCTCATAAACAGAGTATTTTCAGGCATAATTACACAAGAAAGGCCGTCAATGTAAAATACTGATTCTGCTAAATTATGCCCCGCTGTCAATGCATCTTCAACTGCAAGGCGAACTCGGATACGCAATGTCGTTACCGCATCTCCTTCTGCAGCCTCGGGTATGTCCGCTTTCGCCCAAAAATCTAAACGATGCCACCCTTTTTGAGGTGATGTCTTACCTAAACCTCCGGGTATGCCGGAAACAACAATAACATCACCGTCCCCTTCGGTTGAGTATTGCAAATCTATAATAGGCTGAATCAGTTCTGATGTTCCCTCTGCAGCCTTGTAATAGTAACTTAAAAGTATAAGATCGCCGTCATTGAGATTAGCATCGTTCATTGTAAAACATCTTGGAACAACCCTACTACCTGATACAACACCCTCAGGAAACTCTACTTTTAAGCAGTGGCCTCCAAATAAAGCCTCTTCATCGCTTTGGGACAGAACAGGGTCTAAATCGTCATTGTCCCCTCCTTTGATATTAGTTAAACCATCAATACTCCATTGTCCTGGGTCGGAATAATCCCTGCCGCTGTTTTGATTATTAGCTGCTCTCTCTGCTATCGCAGCTTGTGTCATTTTTGCTTTTACGGGATTCATACGGAACAGCTTCTCTGTGCCTGCCGTTTCTCTATACCAACCCCAGAGATAACCGTCATCTGTCATTCCTGCAAGAAATCTCAAGCCATCGTGGCCTTCAATATTATTAACACAAACCCAATTTTCCCCATCGGCGGTAACATATAACCCTCCGTACTCTTGAGCACTCTGGTCAAAGCAAGCCGCATATAAAAGTCCATCAACAACCGCCATACTGAATACCCACGCACGGTTATTAGACAGATAGTATAACTCAGTAGATGCACTCCATCTTGGATGCCCGACAACATTGACGCTTTGAAATTCGTGGGTATCCGGGTGCATACGAAATACAGTTGCTTCGGCGTCCGTGGCATCAAGTCCCCAGTATATGTAACCTTTGAATACAATCGCCGAAGTAGGTTCTGAATAATATATTGGAGTATCCGAATAAGACTCCCAATTATTGCTGTCGGTTTTAGTACCGCCGGTATAATCAATTCTCATAATACCGCTCATCACTCCGTCGCCGTAGGCAATGAACAATGTATCAGTTGTTGACGGGTGAAACGACAAGCAATGCCCGTGCAGGCCCCAGCCGCCCTCATCTTCACCTCTATTGAACCAATGGGCGTAATTATCTTCATTAAGCTCGAAAATTTTCCCCCAGCTAACGCCGTCATCAGGAGAATAATAAACAGCAGTCGGCGGCGTTATATCTGGGTTAGAAGAGTCTGGCTTCTGCCCGTAAACTACAAATGCGATTTCAGAGCCTCGCATCGCTGTCCAACCAAAATTAGCCACATTCCCGACAGGGTCAACAGTCAATACCATATCCCAGTTATTTATATCGGCAGGGTCAAGACCTGCAGCTTTTCTGTATAGCTGGCTTGGTACTTCCCTGCCTTGACCGAGAGACACGAGCCAGGAGCCATCCGGTGTAATCCCTATACTGTTTACATTCGTATTTGCCGGTCGCGGGTAAGGAAACTCCGGGTGGTCAGAGAAATCTATCAACTCTGTAAATGTTACACCATCCTCCGTGCTGATTATTTTTTCATCGGCAGGAGAGTTCTGTAGCAGAATCTGATTTTCATAAACAGTCCACGCCCTCTTACCATTACTATCATAGACATCAAGCCTCGACCTTTGGCTGACTGTTATGTCTTTAATCCGAGCCTGTCCTTCTTCGGCTAAATCAAACTCAACGCCTGTACCTATTTTATTTCGATTGATAAAAGCAATGCCGTCCCGCTCAAACAACATCTGGCCAACCGTTTTATTGACGGTAACCGTTGGTGCAGTGTCGTCCAAATCGAATACCTTCTGAACATCGGCCTCTGCTAAATCAGAGTTCCACATCTTTAATTCGCCGTAAGCCCCGATGCCCTTAATCTCTTTGTCGGCGTTTGCTGAAAACTGAACAAAGTGAACGGCTTCTGTTAAATCAACATCGCTGTCGGACTCGTCAAGCGTCCCTTCAGCAGGCGTTTCGACATATAAAGTAATGTCATTGCCTTCATCACGGACAATAGCGAACTTAATAACATCCTCGAATTTCCAGCCGTCAGAAGCGGTAACCGTAAAGTCGTTTGTCCCGTCAGAGAGTTTGAAATCATCACCGTCAACCGCAAGCATCAGATAATCACCTGCAATATCTTTTATAAGTGCAATCGGTATCTCGCCGTGTATCTCTCGTGAACTGCTTTCAGGCCGCCAGAAAAAGCTTATTGTCCAGCTATCTTGAAGCGGCGCACTCTTTTCCGTAAGCCAGCTATCGGCAAACTCGGCTAAATCCTCGACATCTTTGGTCTCCAGCCACTGCTTCGCCAGTTCGGCAAAGTCGGTAAAGTTTACCAAAGCCGCCGAGCCGCCGAACAGCTTCA
>PUNP01000330.1 GCA_003551785.1 Candidatus Brocadiaceae bacterium
ACAGACACCGTCAACGTAGAGCTCCACCCATTCGCAGTTACTGTTGACGACTATTTCGCGTTTTTCCCCAAGATAGCGCTCAGTCCAGTCAAAAGGGTGGATAAAGATGACCGGTTTTTCACACCAGTTGGCCTGCCAGAGGTAATAGAGGTATTTTGGTATCCGGTACGCATCAACCCATCCTTTCGGATTGATGTAATTGAGCGGGCAATTCACGTATTTCCTGTCGGCCCCGTGGTCGGCATAAATCCACATGACTCCCTGCCTGTCCAGACGCCCTCTTATGCTGCCGTCCTCAAGCATCGCGCGGTCATGCTGCCACGTTTCATGGCCGGTATGCTGGCCATTTTCCGGCTCATGGTTTTTAACATCTTTGTTGTACCATCCTCTGACGGTACACCTCAGCAGATGTTCCATATCGATTTGTTTATGGGTATGGGCAACATCCCCGCCGCGCCCCTTAGCTTTTCTGCAATGGACGATTCGCGTCGTATCCTCCTCCAGGGCCCATTGTTCGTCAGCAGCGTCCTGCGTCTCATTACCCAGACTCCACATAGCGATACAGGGGTGATTGCGGTCGCGTCTGATCATTTCAACCAGGTTCTGTTTCTGCACTTCATCCGAGAAATCAATGGGTTTTATATTAGGCACCTCCTCGCACACAATCATCCCGTGTTTATCGCAGAAGTCATATATGTACTTATCCTGTGGATAATGGCATGTTCTGATAAAATTATGGCCCAGATTATATTTAATATCCACCATATCCATTTCATGTATCCATTTGGGCAGGGCATCACCGAGCCATGGATATTCCTGATGTCTGTTAGTGCCGTGGATATGCTGTTTTACGCCGTTCCAGTAAAGGCATTTACTTTCATAATCCCATTGGAACCATCGGAACCCCAACGGGCTCACGCATTGATCCATCAGTTCGCCATCAACCTTCAGACAGGTTTCCACACGATAAAGGACCGGATTTTCGGGGCTCCAAAGCTCTGGATTATCAATAAAATGAGAGATTTGGTCAAACTCGTCTATCCGTCCGGACGGCACAAGACTTTTACCGCTCATTTCCCCAATCAACCGGCCTCCAGGTGAAATTATTTTATTGACTACTTCACAATTTTGAGGGCTGTCAAGTGTATTCTTAACATAAGTTTTCACACGAACATTGGCCTGGCGTGCAGATACTTCAGGAGTCGTAACGAAAGTGCCGCCTTCATGCTCCGCCGAGCCCTGAAAAGGGATATAGACGGGATTTTTAATAACCAGCCTGACGTCCCTGTATATCCCGCCGTAAACGTTAAAATTCCCGGCGGTCATAGGCGGAATCCCCCCGAAAACATCATCACGCCTGTTGGAGACTGCCATCGCAATGACATTGCCGGAATCGAAACGTAAACTGCGCGTGATTTCAAAGCTGAAAGATGTATAACCCCCTTTATGTTCTCCGATATATTCGCCGTTTACCCATAGTCGGCAGTATTTCTGCACACCGTCAAATTCGAGAAAAACTCTCTTCTTATCGTAGATTGAGCTGATATCAAAAGTTTTTCGGTACCAACCCCAGCCGTACCACCAGAATTGATCGTCGGATTCCGATGCATCTCTTATAAAAGGGTGCATCTCCCCGGTCGTCTCGAAAGTGCTCCATGTATGCGGTAGAGCAACAGGTTTCCAAAGCCTGTCGTCAAAATCCGCTCGGGCATTGTCTTGTGCAAGATTGTCATCGGAAAAGTATCTGAATCGCCAGTCTCTGTTAATATTGATATTTTGTCGGGGCTTTTTCATATTATCTCAATTCGACGGTTAAATATTTCAAGAACAAAAGGTTGTTATTCCAGAAGCATGGCCAAGAAGGCAATAAAGGTCAAATAACGCAACTCCAAGTGCAACCTTGCCCCGGACGGGGCAAAGTACGGCAGCCTCGGGTTTCAACCCAAGGTGATGACTCACACATATTTTGCGCCAGAAAGGGTGCGGTAGATCGTTGTGTATTGGCTATGATGCGATTTTCGCGATGATCTTTAATGCCAAAACCCTTTTCAATCATTAAAACATACGCAAAGTTGAAAGACTGCATTATTTTAACCGAACCCGGTCATTGTGTTCCAGTTCAGGCGGAGGTCGCATGACGACATTATCCCCTTCTTCCAGTCCGGAAACAACTTCGATCCTTTCATCGCCGGCGAGTCCGGTTTCCACCTGCGTGATCCGTGCGCGCCCCTCTTCCACGCGGAAGACGGCAGCCCCATCCACTGTCATGAAAACAGCGGCTGCGGGGAGATAAAGCGTATTTTCACGTTCCTTGATGATTATCCTTACATCGAGGTCGGCTCCCGGCGGCAGTTTAGCTTCCGAGTTATCGAAATCGACAATTGTCCGAAATCGCTGCTGCTCGATCCCCAGCGCACTGATTTTCGTGAACCCGTGCGGGTATATCCGGCGCACCGTTCCAAGAAGCTCTCTGTCCCCCAGGATATCTCCTTCAATCACAACTCTCTGGCCGGGTTCGACCAGCGATATGTCCGCTGAGAGGATATCGGTTTTTATCTCAATAGAATCCAGGTCACCGATCACCAGCAGCGGCTCGCCGGCCTGCACCACCGACTCGCTGTCGAGATGTTTCTCGGTAACAACTCCTGATACAGGGGATTTAACGTTAGTTTTACCGGCCCGGTAGTGCAGTGTTTCCAGTTCAGCCTTAATCTGCTCTATACCGGCTTGATAAGCTTTTTCCAGATAGCGGGTATCACCGAGAGACTCCTCCAAAGCATCCCGTTCCAATCCGGCTATACGGGTTTTGATGCCGGCCAATTGAGAGTGTCTTTCATGGACGGCGAAGTTTTTTCTTGCTAGTTCCCATTCCAGTTCAGCAAGATCATACTGTTCCTGTGATGCGACGTTTTTGTCATGCAGCCCGCGGATTCTACCGTAATGGCTGGTCTGAAACTGCAGCTGGCGGGCGGCCTTTTCCTGTTGCAGTTCGGCTTTTTTTTCCGCTTCTTCGGCGGCCTTAACCGCTTCGGCTGCGGCTTCGAGTTCGGCGTGTTTGGGAACCTGTGTGGAAAGGTCCCTGATTTTTGCCTCCAGTTCGTCAACTTGCGCCCGGGCTGCAGCGATAGCATGCAGTATTTCGTCATCTTCAATCGTTGAGATGACCTGCCCGGCCTCCACAAAATCCCCCGTTTCCTGTTCTATTCGCCTGAGCGTGCCGCTCAGCGGCGCCGAGACGGTGCGGATGACATCAAGCCGCGTCTGTGTTTCATCCTCGAAGACATACTCCCGCACGGCGCCGCGCTCGACAACCGCCATATTGACTTCTTTTCGGGACAGTGCCGGCAGTAAGAAAACAGCCGTAATAAGCAGTAAGATAATCAGTGGGTAGAGGATTTTTTTACGTAATAATTTTTCTTTAACCATTTGTCTACCTCCCGCAGCGCAGGTATTGTCTGATTTGAGTAATTCTCACCTGGAGGGCGAGACCAACCGGTTACCTTCAGGATTTTTCCCGTTATTCAGCATTATAAGCGTATTGAACCACAGACAAACGCAGGTTAAAACGGATAAGGCATTATCATCCTTCCGCAAACTGTTTTTCATGTTCTAAAGGCACTTTCAGTTTTCATCTGTGTGCATCCATAGTGTTCATCTTTGGTTCTTCGTCCGTAGTACGTTATGCCCGCCCCGCTGTGTCGAACACTGTGCAGAGAGGTGGTTGTGATACGTGCATTACTGATGACTTATTATTGTACATCCATGAGGCCGCCAAATCAAATATAGTGGTTCTTTCCACTTTTTTTGTGATTCAGAATGCCTCCTGCAGGGCCTGCAGGCAGTTGAATGAAAGAACGAAATAGGTTATCATGATCGTCGCGGTGGGGGGGGGCTGCTGAATAGTTTTTGGGGCGGCCTTAACCGACAGGTACGTGAATTTCATTCCGACAGTGAGGTGCATGGATGGATTCTTTTCAGCAAATAACGGACGGACTCGTTGATTGGCTTTATGTTTTCATTCCCAATCTGGCCAAGGCACTTCTTATCTTCATCGGGGGTCTTTATGCCGCCGGCAAAGTTAAACGGCTCGTGCTCCGTACCGGTCGCCGGCTCCATTGGGATTCCGTTCTTTCCGAGTATCTGGCAAGCGCATGCCGGTATATTCTTGCTACCGTTATCGCCATTTCAGCGCTCAACATCGCGGGTTTCCCCGTCAGTTCTCTTCTGGCAGCCGTCGGCATCAGCGGGATAATCATCGGTCTGGGAATGAGAGCACAGATAGCCAACTATTTTGCCGGTGTGATGATGCTCGCGGCAAAACCTTTCCGTGAAGGCGATTTGATCGAGTTTGGCCCGCCGCCACAGATTGGGCGAGTTCATCGTCTGTGCATGACATACACTTCGCTCGACACACCCGATAACGTGCGTATTATTGTCCCCAATGCCGTTCTCTGGCGAAACAGAATATACAATTTTTCTACACACGGGCACAGGGCGATTCGTATCCCCATATCGATGCCTTACGACGTGAATGTGCAATGGGTGCAGGATGTGGCGCTTGATGTCATATCGCGCCACGACGCCGTCCTGAGCGATCCTGCACCGACATTTACAATGTCCGATGTAACTCCCGAAGAACAGCGAGCTCAGCTGGTAGCCTGGAGCGATGTCGAATCAATGAACATCTTTGGTGATGTCATTGTCGAAATGAGGAAAGAATTCGAGATTGCTCAGCTGCCTGTTAAAGTTCCCGGAAAGGATGTTGACCTGAAACGAGAGGAATGATCATGTGCGATAAAGACCATCATGCTCAAGAGCAAAAGTATCTTGGACTGGCGGAAACAGCGGAGCGTCTGTGTATGAATCCTGCTGAAATATATCGTGAGGTACAGGCCGGAAGGCTCAGCGCAAGTATGGAGGAAGGAAATACCCGGTTCTCAGAATGTGACATCAAGGCATTTATCGAATCGCGTGATAAGGGTCGGATGGAGCTTTTGGAAGAGGTCGATAAATGGAATAATATACTGGCATCCGTGAATACCGATGCCAATGAGTCCATGCCGAAGGAGGCTCCCGATAGTCATTCAGACCCTTCAGAAACAATGCATGGCAATCACGATGTGGACCAATACCCCGCTCAGGAGAGGGACCCCGACGCAGAGGCGACGGCTCTGGCCGAACGTATTTTGCATCATGCCTATGTATGCGGTGTGCTCAATGTTTATCTGGACCCCGTAGAAAATGGATTCCGACTGCTCTACCGTACCCACAAAGGTCTGGCGGAAACCGGTCGGTTTTCTCAGCATCTGGGGGATATCGTCACTCGTGCTATGAAAGCAAAGCTTGGAAGTCAGGATGCAGTGACGGAGCCGGTGGAAAGTCTCACCAATATCAAGTATGGTGAACGGAACATACAGATACTGGGTTCTGTAGCACCTACTCTGCTCGGAGAACACGTGCATCTGCGTTTCCGTGATTCGCACTCGCCTGTTGATTTGACGGAACTGGGATATAATTCACTACAGGCCGAGGTTGTTCAGAATCTTCTCGCAGGGCGGGCGGGCGTGCTTCTGGTTACCGGTGCGGCCGATACCTGCTCCGATCAGCATCGCCTCGGGCTTGCCCAGATGTTGGCGTCGGGTAACCGGCTGGTTGTTTCTCTCGAACACCGTGTGCATTTCAAGTCGGAGATTCTGGTACAATTGGAAATGGCAAACACTGAAGGCGCGGATTTTACTGAGCGAATATCCGCCGCACTCACGATGTCGCCGGACGTGCTTTTTATTGATGATATCAGAACTCAGGAAGAGGCGCGATCGCTTTTCGATGCGGTGGCTGCGGGCATTACTGTCGTGGCCCAGATACGCTCGCCGGGTAATTTCCCCACCCTGAAACGCATGATGGATTTTGGAGTTTCAGCCCAGGTGCTGGCCCGCGATTTACTCGGGCTGATCGCTCGCCGCAGCTTCAGACGCGTCTGTCCCCACTGCTCTGAGCAGAGGCCGCTTCAACATGAAGAGGCCGAATATCTCGGGGCTCCTCACGAGGCATGTGCAGCCGAAATCAAAGGCTGCCATCTCTGCCGGAAAGGATTCCGCGGACGGAGGGACATTCAGGATATCTGGATCAATACTCCTGAACTCGCTGAATTGATAGCCGCTCCGGAAATACAGGATTCCGCGCTTCAGAACCTGGCTAAAACCTCAGAATACGGAATAGCTGCTGCAGCACGCGATGCGGTGATGCAAGGCGAAATAATCATTGACGATGTGCAGCATATCTTCGCCCCCAGCCCCTGATTCGCTGATGAAATATTGGAGAGGCGAATCGGCGGGGTATTTATTTAACCGGAATTATGTGGCCAGTAATGTGTTATTTCTTGAGCAGATTCAGCATTCAGGATTTGTTCTATCGTCTCGGTTTCGCGGAGCGGTCGGATGAGTTCAGACAACGCTTCCAGATGCACCTCGGGTGAAGAATCTTTGGGGCTGAGGAGAAGAAATATGGCCTTGGCGCCGGCAGTCGTATGGGGCATATCCCATCCCTCCCGGTTGCCCCCCAGCAAGACGGTCGGTCGGGACACTTCCGAAATGTGTGCATGGAGGAGGACGACACCGGGAGCCAGTTCCGCCGGTTCCTTCTCACCCATCCTGGTCAGGTAACGGGTAACATGCCCCAGCACTTGACTTCGCGCGGGAAGCACGTTTTTTAAAAGCCTCGATATTGCGTCACAGACGTCGGTCCCCTCCAGGCCGAGTTCAACGTTGTCGGGGGGCAGAGTGAATTCTTTACCTTTATCCGACGTCATCTCCGGAGCGGGGGCATCCTCATGGAGAATTTCCGGCGGATAGACGACGATAAGGTTGATATCGGGCCGCCGGCCGGTCAGCAGCCGGGGCATTTTACTGTTGATAGGCCGCCATGCCAGCTTGCCTTTGCGTGCATTAAGAAGGATGACGAGGTCATCCTCATCCGACACGGAGTCATTCAGCCAGGGAAGCACATCGTCCCAGCTTTCAAGACCGACCCTGCTTTCCGAAATTCGCGGTGTGATGGAGGTTATCTCATCTTTCACCTGCTCGATCATCGCCTTCTGCGAAACGAGCAGGAGTGAGCCGCCCAACTGCTGAGCCAGGTTTTTAACTGTCCGCACGGCCGTTTCAAACCCCGGCTGGCGATCAATAAGCGGCGGAATAACGAAGATGACCCTTTTTACCGTGTTGACGGACTCCGAACATCGGCTGACAAGTATCATCTGCCGGCTCCTTTCTACGACAATGTCGAGCTTGTGCCCGAAAGTCTGCGCGTGGGAGGACACGCGCCCTTTCCATCCCAAAATGGCAGTGGATATACGCAAATCGGTCATGGCCTGGAGCACCCCGGAAGGGACATCGATCGCCGTGCGGGTTGTAGGCACGACCGGCACATCGGACGATGCCGACTTAACGACGGCATTGATAAGGAGTTTTTCTGCATCGGCGATACGCTCCTCCACATGAGAACCGGACTCGACAACGGAAAGCGGATAGATCGGTTCATGCGAATGGGTGTGCCGGATCATTTTAGCAAAGTTGACAAGTTCTTCCGCCGTTTCCGGGTTGGCGAGTGAGACCAGGATACGCTGCGGTGCACCCGAAGGGCAGTAGGGTTTTTTATCTTCATGCAGAGCGACCCGGCGTGCATAGCGGTCGGTCAGCCAGGAGCCCGCCAGGCTCGTCACTAAAATCATCACTATCGTGCCCGTCACCACATGTTCGGTAAAAATGCCGATATTGAACCCGACCATGACGGCCGCCAGTGTAGCCGCCGCCTGGTTGACGCTCAGCCCGTAGATGAGCATCCCCTCGTCATGGCTGTAGGAGAGCAGCCGCTGGGAGGCCGAAGCGGCCATCCACTTCGTGACTATGCCGGCAACAACCATCGAAACAGCGATAACGGCAGCTTCCCCGCCGGTAAAAAAAAGACCGACATTAACCAGCATGCCCACTGATATAAGAAAAATAGGGATAAAAAGACTGTGGCCGACGAACTGTATCCGGTTCATCAGTGTGCTGTTCTCGGGTATGAAGCTGTTGATTGTGAGTCCGGCTAAAAACGCACCGATAATCGGCTCAAGACCGACCATGTGCGCCAGGTGAGCACAGATAAAAACCGTTGCGATGACCCCGGTGTAGGCGATGATCCCGTCCGTAGCGATATGGCGGAAAAACCAGCGTGCCAGCGGTGGAAGGAAGAAAATGACGGCCAAGGCATAAAAGAGCATATAAACACTCAGCCGTCCCCAGTAAAATATGCTTGATTCCCCTCTATACGAGGCCGCAATAACAGCCAGAAAAAGCAGAGCCAGGGTGTCCGTGATCAACGTTCCCCCGATCGTCGTGGTCACGGCACGCTGCCGCGTCAGCCCCAGCCGGCTGGCCAGCGGGTAGGTGATCAGGGTGTGGGATGAAAACATTGTAGAAAGCAAAATCGCCGCCGGCCAACTGAAGTCCAGCAGATAACGGCCCATCAGCGTGCCGAGAACCAGCGGGACGGTGAAGGTGAGAAGACCGAATATGAGACTGTGGTGGCGGTGGCGGATGAACTGATCCAGATCGAGCTCCAGGCCGGCAAGGAACATCAGGTAAAGCAGCCCGATCGTGCTCAGCAGCTCGATTTCATCGGCCCGCTCAAGTATACCGAGACCATGGGGGCCGATAAGAATACCGATCACGATAAGCCCGATGATCCCGGGCAATTTCGACCACTCCGCCAGACGAGGAGCAAGCAGTGCCGAAAACATAAGGATCGCGAACATCAAAACGGGATCCGTCACCGGTAAATACTGTTCAATCATTTATAATCGGGCTCCAGATGTGAATATGCTGTATGTTTTAATGATCAAAAAAAAATTCATATTACGATGAATATTTTACCTGAATGGGGCCGTAGAATCAAATCGACAGATTGGATTAATCCGGAAGTATTTCGCCAATAATGAGCAACAACCTCAGCAGACCCAGCGTTGAAGGTTCGCTCTATCGTCTCAGTTTCGCGGAGCGTTCGGATGAGTTCCGGCAATGCTTCAAGATGCACCTCGGGAGAGGCATCTTTGGGGCTGAGGAGCAAAAACATAGCCTTAGAACCTAAAACCCCCCCCCAAAAAAACGCGTTTAAGGATTTCGCGAAAACGCCATATGTGAAATAAAACATCATATACTGCATAGGCTGTCTTCAAACCTGCACATACCCACTTTAATTTGCAATGTATGTATTCAAACACATAGTGTTTTTTTGAATTGGTGACACCATTTCAAATTTTTGAATTGGTGACACCATTTCAAATTTCAACACCATTTCAAAGCAACATTTGACATTAAAGAAGAAAATACGTACACTGCATAATGCTGAATACGTATGTCAGTTTTGAGGAAAAGAACATGAAAAAACTCACATTAAGCTTTGATGAGCAGACTCTCGAAGATGCCAGGCGACTGGCCGTCAAGCGCGGTACAAGCATTTCAGCCATGTTTCGTCAGCTTGTGCGTGCGGTGGCGTATGAAGAGGATGATAAGGTTAAACGCGGCCCCATCACGAAACGGGCCACCGGCCTTGTCGTCCTGCCTTCGGAACGAACGGATCGGGAAATCCTGGAAGAGGCGCTTGAAGAGAGGTATGGAGCCGCAGAATGAAAGCATTCATCGACACAAACATCTTATTGGATGTTCTGGCGGCCCGAGAACCGTTCTATACCGACTCAGCTGCCGTATGGACTCTGGCGGAGCTGGGAACCGTCATGGGGCAGGTCTCGGCGGTCAGTTTCAGCGACATTTTCTACATCGTGCGCAAGTGGGGAGATGAAAAAAAAGCACGGCAGGCGCTCATACTGATCCGGGACGCATTTACTCCCGTCGCTTGTGATGCGATTATAATCAACCAGGCCATTGATTCCGAACTGGCAGATTTTGAGGATGCTGTGCAGTATTTTTGTGCCTTACATGCCCAGGCAGATTGTATCGTTACCCGCAATCCGGATGATTTCCCCGAGGACCCGGTTATTCCTGTGCTCAGCCCGCGCGAGTTCATTATTCAA
>PUNP01000536.1 GCA_003551785.1 Candidatus Brocadiaceae bacterium
AAAAAAGGCTGCCGATGAAGGATTGCCCGCGGCCCGATATACACTTTTATGCCGGTTGGAACACGGTCTTTCAGGTCGGTTATGAATGAGGCATTTTTACTTGGAAATAGGATATTTATCCGTACTGCGCCGCTGAATACGCGCCCGAGAGGGTAAACCGTCGTTTGAGGACCCGGTTTTACACACTGCAAATTTTGAAAGTCTCCGAAATGATACTTAACACATTGATTTTCAATCCGTTATATTAAATGTTGCCGTTGGTTTATGAAACATGCAGGCTATACTATGAAAGGCATCTTGTGTTACTATATTTCTCATTTTGCACCTTTTCGGCCACGCCCCTAGCTTCGTGATGGATGATGTGGGCTTTAAGGTGTGAATATCCGGGATTCAACTTCGTAGCTGTGATTGGCGCCATGAGGGTCCCATATGGGGTCGGTTTCAGAGCTGCCGGACTCTTTAGAACGGTATTGTCCGCCGGCACGGAAGCGTAGCTTTTTGCCAGCCTGGGCTTCTGGTTTCAGCCAGCAGGCCGTCCATATATTCGGAGACTCATATAATAGAAGGAGGTCGCGCCCCGGACCATGGGCTATCGTTACCCACCCGTTTTCCCCCTTTGCCTCAACGGCGACCTGAGGCGGTGCAATATCATTGGTGCCGCCCTTGAAACGGAACTGGACGTATTTGTCGTTCAATGCGTCGAAAGCAGGTTCTTCAACTACCCGGCCGACTTCCTGCGGTTCAAAAGCGGGGAATGACATTGCATGTTTGCGCACTTCATCGTCGATAGTGGCGAGAAATGAGCGTATTTCCTCGAAACCTTTATGGTCTGTCTCATGCCAGTCGGGCATTTCCGGCTGAAATGCTGTATTGGCGAACATGTGGGAGGCAAGCTTTACCGTCGATGCAGCTATATGCTCGGCGGTACCGGGGCCGTATGGCGTGAGTGACTGTCGGTAATGGCTGCGATTTTCATATTCCCACCGGGTTACCGCATATCCAATATGGCCGTTGACAAAGTTGAGTACCACCGGATGCCTCACACGCTTCTCTTCGGGCAAGGCGTCCGAACCGAAGTTTTGGTTGATCCGCCGGCGCACCCATTCAGGAGCATCTTCAAATATGTATCCCTGGTATATGTTGTCGTATGCCTTACCCAAACGGCTTTTTATGTTGATTGAGAGGTCAGATACTGTTTCCGCCGGTATGCCGACCAGAAGCATGTCGCCAAGGGTGAGCAAGTGCAGGCGGAAAGTGGAGGAATCCTGAATAACGCGGGGGGTAGGAAAGGGGGCGGAAAGGTAGTCTCTGAAATAGGTTACCGAGGGCATGGGATGTTCACAGGGGCCGGGTATATCCGCTGTTGCCTGCAGGATCTTCGGGGCCGTGTCGGGTTCTTTTTCTCCGGCGGTTTCATAGGCTTTGGCCATGGCGTGCGCTATAATTTCGCTCATTTCATTGAGCGTGTCAAAACCGGACCGCCAAAAATGATGATTTTCATTGACATATCCTCTATCCGGTTCTATGTCGCCCATGGGGCCAGGAAGAGACATGGAGGGGGCGCCGATGATTTCCGTTACCCTTTCCTCAGCATGGACCGGCCATTCACCTGAAATCAGGCCGTGTCCGTCCGGGAGCGTTTCGGGGTGCAGCCCGAGAACGAACAGAAAAACAATTGTATCTTCTGGATTGTCTGCTGAGTCGATCCGTATTGCAGCTATTTCTGAATCGAAATGACTATGTGGATAGCCTACTGAAATACTCTCTTTATGCCCGCTTTCGGGTGATTCCATTTTTATTTTTCTCGGGCCGATAATGTTGCGCTGCACTTTGTCGAAGTGGGTATGACAGCTGCGCAGCGTTGCCGGCTGAAGGTTGCCGTATGCCATCTTAATCGCTTCGGCGATTTTATGGGTGACGTATACGAAATGTCTGGGATCGAAAGCATCTGCGAACAGCCATGGTCCGAAGGCTGCTGATACACCGTGCGGCGCCGAATGATTGTGGGATCCCATAAGCATTAATTGATCGCGCCCTATACCGGTATCCTCTTTAATCAGTTCGGATACCCTGTGGGTTATCTGTTCGTGCATAAGGAAGGTATCAGCCCGGACAATAGCGGCTTTTTTATCGCCATTGCTTAAAACAAGTGCTCGCACGTGCGGGGGGGTTTCGATCCCCTTACCCGGATTTGCATAAAAGCTGTATTTTCCCGGTTGTATTGAATTGACTCGATTATGGAGGGTTATCAATGTGTGTTTGGTAGCGGAGCGCAGGAGTTTCTCTGGTCTTTCGGTGAACTGAGTCAGATGTAGAGCTCCGAGAAGGAGCCGCGCTTTTTCGAATTTTCCTTTTTGGCTGTCTTGAGTGCCCACCTGGCCGGGTTTCGCTCCCGCACGCCATGGTATTGCTCTGTATCCGTAGCCCGCTTTAAAGGGGGGTGGAGTGGGTGCGCCGTAGCTCGTTTTGAGGTTTGTGGCCAGATAAAAGATTAAGGTTGCTGCAAGCAGGAACTTGACCGTGCCGGATATGATCCATGGGACATTATTCGCTTTTGTGTCAATGAAAAGAATTTTCATTTTTTACCAGAGTCTTGAGTTTCCTTTACGCCGGATTGTAAATATTCACCGAGTACTTACACTATTCTTTTGCGTAATCCCAGCATCCGAAAAGATCACGGGGACCTATTATAACATACGCATCGAACCCGGCGAAAGTTACATTCAAGGTGGAAAAGTAGAAGTTAACATTACTTACCTTTGGCACAACTATTGCTCTATTTAAGTATATAATGCAAATTTGACGTTGGGTTGCACATTTTTTGTGCACCAATCCCTGCTATTAAACGTAAAGAGGAAGCATGCCATGGAGAAGATAATGTTCAGCAGTCGTGATTTGACCGACCAATCCACCAGCACATCAGATAACGCCCCACCACGCAGTAAGGTTACTTCGACTCATTTGCAGCCCCAGGGGCTTTATGACCCGATAAACGAGCATGATTCGTGTGGTGTAGGTTTTCTGGCCGACCTCAGTGCAAAGCCCTCTCACAGGCTTGTCGAACAAAGCATTGAAGTGCTCATCAATTTACAGCACAGGGGGGCGGCCGGGGCGGATGAGGGGACGGGAGACGGTGCCGGGCTGCTGCTGCAAGTGCCTGACAAATTTTTGCGCAGAGAACTAAAAAAGAGTAAAATGTCATTGCCCACACAAGGCGGCTACGGTGTGGGTGTCGCTTTCTTATCACAAAACGATACCGAAAGCCTCAAAGCGAAAGAACTCATTGAAGAGGTGGTCGGCGGCGAAAACTGCAGGCTGCTGGGTTGGCGCTCTGTTCCCTTTGAAGCCTCGGCGCTCGGTGCACAGGCACGTGAGGATATGCCCGATATCGTGCAGTTTTTCGTGGCGGGCAAAGAGATAGGCGATGCGCTGGAGAGAAAATTATTCATTTTGCGCCGGGTTATTGAACGCAGTGCTCAAAAGTTGGGCATCAGATGCTATGTTCCGAGCCTTTCCGCCCGCACCATTGTCTATAAGGGGCTGATGCTGGCTCCGCAGCTTGCAGAATTTTATCCCGATCTGTCCGACAGCGATTTGCTCAGTGCCCTGGCGGTTGTGCACCAGCGCTACAGCACCAATACCCAACCCACGTGGGAACTCGCCCAGCCGTTCAGGATGCTGGCACATAACGGTGAAATCAATGCCTTGCGCGGGAACATTAATTGGATGAAGGCCCGGCAGGACAATCTCGAATCACCGCTTTTCGGTGAGGATATTAAGAAACTGCTGCCCATTATTGAGGAGGGAGTCAGCGACTCTGCCTGTCTGGATAATGTGCTTGAGCTGCTCAGCCGTGGTGGCCGTTCGCTGTCGCATTCAATGATGATGCTCATACCACAGGCCTGGGGCGCGAAATACCCCATCGGGCCCGATCTGCGGGGGTTCTTCGAATACCATGCCGGGCTGATGGAACCGTGGGACGGCCCCGCCGCCGTTGCGTTCACCGACGGACGGAAAGTGGGGGCGCTCCTGGACAGAAACGGTCTGCGCCCAGGCAGATATACCGTCACCAAAGACGGGTTCGTCGTTTTCGCTTCAGAGACCGGTGTGCTTGATATCGCACCTTCGGATGTTGAGACCAAGGGCGCGCTGCGCCCCGGACAGATGTTTCTTGCCGATCTGGAGGACGGACGCATGGTGTATGACACCCAGTTGAAAATGTATTTAGCGAGAAGACGTCCGTATCGTCGGTGGGTCAATGAGAACAAAATCTCTATCCATGGGCTTTACGGTGCAGTATCAGCCGTGAAGCCGTCCCAGGATTCCCTTTCCCAACAGCATAAGCTTTTTGGGTATACACGGGAGGATATGAACCGGATTCTTAATCCTATGGCTGTTGACGGGAAAGAGCCTGTAGGTTCGATGGGGGCTGATCAGCCGCCGGCCGTTTTGTCGGAAAAACCCCAGCTCCTTTACTGGTATTTCAAACAGCTCTTCGCTCAGGTCACCAATCCGGCTATCGACCCCATTCGTGAGGAACTTGTCATGTCGCTGATGACTTTCATCGGTATCTCGGACAACATTTTAACCGAAGTGCCCAGCCATGCAAGGCTCCTGAAACTCAATCATCCGGTGCTGTCGAATGAGGACCTCGAGCGTGTAAAGACGCTCAATTTAAAAGACTTTTCCAGCCATACACTGAAGATGATGTTCCCCTGTGATGGTGACGGTGCTGATTTGGAGCAAGCGCTTGGCAGACTCTGCCAGGAAGCCGAAGAGGCTGTGCGCAGCGGAGAGAGTATATTGATATTGAGTGATATGGACCTGCCGGAAAACCAGGCCCCCATTCCGGCGTTGCTGGCGGTGGCGGCGGTGAACAAGCATCTGATAAAAGTTAATCTGCGCACTCCAACCGGCTTGATTGTTCAAAGCGGTGAAGTGCGCGAAGTGATGCATGCAGCCCTGCTTCTGGGGTATGGCGCCAGTGCGGTTAACCCCTATCTCGCCTTCGAAACCGTTGCTAAAATGGCAGAAGACGATCTGCTTGATAAAAAGATAAGCATCACCAGGGCTGTCGAAAATTACATCCAGGCTATATGCAAAGGACTGCTGAAAATTATGTCGAAAAGCGGTATTTCAACCCTCCGCAGCTATCGCAGCGCCCAGGTTTTTGAAGCTGTGGGATTGAACAGGAGCGTGATCAACCGGTATTTTGAGGGTACGGCTTCAAGGGTTGGTGGCATTGGTCTTGATGAAATTGCTGCGGAAACACGCTCTCGATACCTCCAAGCGACTGCACCGTCTAAGAGGAAGGTGGAACCGCTCACTTCCGGTGGGCATTATTCTGTCAGAAAAGACGGTGAGCGGCACCTGTGGACGCCGGAGTCGATTCATAATCTCCAGCGTGCTGCGAGGGAGAATGATTATGACCGATATAAGAAATATGCCCGCATTATTAACGACCAGTCGGAACGCCAGAGCACGTTTCGCGGACTTTTTAAGTTTAAGCCTTCTGTCCCTGTACCGCTGGAAGAAGTGGAAAGTGAAGAGAATATCATGCGGCGGTTTGTTACCGGTGCGATGTCGTTTGGTTCCATCAGCCGCGAGGCGCATGAAACGCTTGCCATAGCGATGAACAGGATAGGCGGGATGAGCAACAGCGGAGAGGGGGGGGAGGACCCTCGGCGTTACGAACCGCTGCCCGGCGGTGATTCGCTGGTCAGTGCAATCAAGCAGATAGCCAGCGGTCGGTTCGGAGTGACTGCGCAGTATCTGGCCAATGCTAAAGATTTGCAGATAAAAATTGCGCAGGGTGCCAAGCCCGGCGAAGGTGGTCAGCTGCCCGGATATAAGGTCGATCAGGTCATCGCCCGTGTAAGACATTCCACTCCGGGTGTAACTCTTATTTCACCGCCACCGCACCACGATATTTATTCGATTGAGGATATTGCTCAGCTGATTTATGATCTGAAATGCGCCAATCCCGAGGCCCGTATTTCCGTCAAGCTCGTTTCATGTCTCGGTGTGGGGACGGTCGCCGCCGGGGTCGCCAAGGCGCATGCGGATATGATATTGATAAGCGGTTATGACGGCGGCACAGGCGCCTCGCCGCTTTCATCGATCAAGCATGCAGGTATCCCCTGGGAAATTGGACTTTCGGAAACGCAGCAGACTCTCGTGCTGAACAAACTCAGAAGCAGAGTGCGGCTCCAGGTCGACGGGCAGATTAAGACCGGGCGTGATATAGTTGTGGGGGCCTTGCTGGGGGCGGAAGAATTCGGTGTAGCTACGGCTGCCCTGGTGGTGAGCGGGTGTGTGATGATGCGCAAGTGCCATAAAAACACCTGCCCGGTCGGTATTGCCACCCAGGACCCCGAGCTGAGGAGGAGGTTTGCCGGCAAGCCCGAACACCTCGTCAATTACTTCCGCATGGCGGCCACTGAAACGCGTGAAATTATGGCCGAATTAGGTGTCAAAAAAATTGATGAATTGGTGGGACGAAGTGATTTGCTCGTGATGGATGATGCCGTGAAGTTATGGAAGGCCAGAGGCCTTGATTATTCCGGCATTCTCCACAAAGTGGATGCTGACCCTGAAGAACAACGATGCGCGATGCGTCAGGAGCACGGGATAGAGCAGGCGCTGGATTACACGATGATGCCTGAGCTCGAGGAGGCCATTGAGACCGGAAAACCTGTAGAGTTGGAGAATAAAATAAGGAACGTGCACAGGACGGTGGGCACGATAATCTCTAACCGAATCGCTAAGAAGTATGGGCTGGAAGGCTTGCCGGAAGATACGATAAATCTGAATTTCGAAGGCGCTGCGGGACAGAGCTTTGGAGCGTTCTGCAGCCCGGGCATGACTTTTACGCTCGAAGGTGAGGCAAATGACTACCTCGGGAAAGGCCTTTCCGGGGCGAAAATAATACTGCGCCCCTACAAGGGCGCTTCTTATGACCCGGAAAACAACATTGTGGCGGGAAATGTTGCTTTATACGGTGCGACTGACGGTGAACTATACTGCTGCGGCAGAGCGGGGGAGCGGTTCGCGATAAGAAACAGCGGTGCACAGGCCGTCGTGGAGGGAGTGGGTGATCATGGATGTGAATACATGACCGGAGGTACCGTTGTCGTACTCGGAGATACAGGTGTCAATTTCGCCGCCGGCATGAGCGGTGGTATTGCTTATGTCTACGACCGAACAGGACTTTTTGATGATAAATGCAATCTGGATATGGTTGATTTAGAGATCGTGAAAAATCCGGAAGACCTGAGCCTGCTGAGGTATTTGATAGCTAAACATCGTGAATATACCGGCAGTAAACGAGCTGCTGATATACTGGATAACTGGGAAGACCGGCTGCCGCATTTTGTCAAGGTCTTTCCCATGGAATATAAACGGGTACTCGGAGAGATGAGTAAGGAAGATTTAGAGACAGAGCGTGTCGAGGTGGAAAACAGTTAAAATATAAAAGGAGCGTGTAAGATGGAAAACATATTGCAGCTGAAAGACAAAGAACGTGGTTTTATGGAATATGACCGCCAGGACGCCCCTTACCGTCCCGTGAGTGAGCGGCTGAAGGATTACGATGCCGTTGAGCTGCCGCTGGGGGAATTCGAGATACGACGTCAGGCGGCGCGCTGTATGGATTGCGGAGTGCCGTTCTGCCATGTCTCTCAGACAGGATGTCCGCTGAATAACATACCGCCCGAGTTCAACAGTTTAGTTTATGAGGGCAAGTGGCATGAGGCTTTGGAAATCCTTCACAGTACCAATTGCTTTCCCGAATTCACGGGCAGGGTATGCCCGGCTCCGTGCGAGAGTGCATGTGTTCTGGGCATTAATGACGACCCGGTCAATATATGTAAAATCGAACTGGCTATCATTGAAGAGGGCTGGGGGCGGGGCTATGTGAAGCCGCGCGTGCCCGAAATAAGACGTAGTGAAAAGATAGCCGTTCTGGGTTCCGGCCCCGCCGGGCTGGCTTGCGCCGATATACTTAATCAGGCCGGTTTCAGTGTTACTGTCTATGAGACGGATGTGCACCCGGGCGGTATTTTGCGCTACGGTATTCCTGATTTCAAACTCGAAAAATGGGTTATCGACCGCCGTCTGCGGCTGATGGAAGAGGAGGGAGTTGTTTTTGAATGCGGTGTCAAGGGGGGGGAGGATGTATCCCAGCGCTATCTCGTCGGCCGGTTTGATGCTATCGTTATTGCCGGAGGCGCCCGGACTCCCCGTGATCTGGATGTGCCGGGGAGAGAACTCAATAATATACACTTTGCGATGGATTTCCTCACACAGCAGAACAAACGTATAGCGGGCGAGCCGATTGAAGGTGATGATATTTTAGCTGAGGACAGGCAAGTCGTAGTTATAGGCGGCGGCGATACCGGAAGCGATTGTGTCGGTACAGCCAACAGGCAGGGTGCGGTATCCGTGACTCAGTTCGAGATACTCCCAAAACCGCCCGCAGAGCGTTCTCCGGAGACACCATGGCCGCTCTGGCCGGTAAAACTGCGCACTTCGAGCAGCCATAAAGAGGGGGCTGAGCGGCGATGGTCAATCATTACCAAAAAATTTATGGCCGATGCCGAAGGCAGCGTCAAAGGACTTCAGTGCGCGGAAGTGGAGTGGGTGGAAGATGAAGACAGCCAGGGAAAAGCCAGTCCGCGGGAAGTCGAAAACGCAGAGTTCACCATAAATGCTGATTTGGTACTGCTCGCTATGGGGTTCGTCGGTCCCGCAGAGAGTACGCTGGTGGAAGGGCTGGAGCTTGAAAGGGACCAGCGAGGTTTCCTTAAACGGGACGAAAACTGGATGACGACCAAGGCGGGTGTGTTTGTGTCCGGTGACATGTGGCGCGGTGCCAGTTTAGTGGTGCATGCTATTGACGACGGCATGCGCTGTGCGGAAAAGGTGGCGAGGTATTTTGAAGATAACTGAGCCCGACCCCGGATTTGTTAATATTTACCGTTTTTCACACGCGCCCACGAACTGCGCCGCCAGGCGCCCCGATTTTGAGAGGAATCTCTGGAAACGCATAGCCTGCATATTTCACGCGTATTCAGTGGTGCATATGTGGCAAATGTCAAACGCCGCTGTATTCGTATACTGCAAGTACAGACTTTTACCGCAGATGCGCCGCTGAATACGCGCCCGAGAGGGTAAACCCCCGTTTGAGGACCCGATTTTACACACTGCAAATTTTGAAAGTCTCCGAAATGATACTTAACACATTGATTTTCAATCCGTTATATTAAATGTTGCCGTTGGTTTATGAAATATGCAGGATAGAACTTCACATCGTAAATCCCTCGAATCATCAATTGTCCTTGAACGCTATGTCAATTTCTCCTATAATGTTTCGTGTTAAAAAAATGATATTTTTGTATGTACTCAGTGAACCACTCACTGAATTTCTCATATTTTTTACCTTTTAGGAGCTCATACCTAACTGAGGGTGGTGAGGATTTTCATGAAATTTTATGGTTTTGTAGATTTGCAGGTCAATGGACACAAGGGCGTAGATTTTTCCAGTTCCCAATTGACTCCCGAAGCTTGTTCGGAGGGCTGTCATAAACTCCTCAGCCATGGTACTGCCGCTTTTTTGCCTACTGTTGTCACGGCCCATGAGTCGGTTTACAAGCGAAATCTGAACATTTTGGCCGATGTTGTTGAGGCCACTGAGTTTGCCGGAAGACTCCCCGGTATTCATGCCGAAGGTCCTTTCTTGTCCAAGGTGCCAGGGGCCAGGGGGGCACATAATCCTGATTGGATGCGGGAACTGTCGGTGGATTTTTTCGATCAAATGCAGGAATGGGCCAGGGGGCATATACGTATGGTGACTGTGGCGGCTGAACTGCCGGGAGCCGCCCAATTCACTGAAAAACTGACAAATCGGGGCATAATTGTCTCTTTAGGCCATCAAATGGCTGGTTATGAAGATTTGAAACGCCTGGTTGATGCCGGGG
>PUNP01000570.1 GCA_003551785.1 Candidatus Brocadiaceae bacterium
CAGGATGCGTGCTATACGTAAGACAGGCATCTTGCCTGTCATAATGCACGCAGGATGCGTGCTATACGTAAGACAGGCATCCATCCTGGTCGCAGTACGGATAAATATGCCAATTCATGATTAAGTTCAGTTTTTTTCTGATTTTAAACCAATCATGATAACCACGGGCACAAGCCCCGTGGGGGGGATTTCAACGCCGGTATTAAACCTCCACGGGGCTTGTCCCCGTGGAAGAAATGACTGCCGGGTTAGTGCTGTGCTCAGAATAGTCACAGCGATATTTTAAAGCTGCCCAAGGTAATCAGTCCGTTTAATAAAATGAAGCCTGAAGTTCGCTTGAAGATTCTGTAACGGCCGCAATATTGTCAATAAATATTTCGACAAGCTCGGGGTCGAACTGGGAGCCTGCGCATTGTTGCAGTTCCTCCACGGCGGCCTCCTTTGTTTTAGGAGTAGCATTGTATGGCCTCTCCTGGGTCATCGCATCATACGCATCGACAATGGCGATGATCCGTGACAGCAGCGGAATATCCTCTCCCTTAACGCCCATGTAGCCGCTCCCGTCCCAATGCTCGTGATGATGCTTCACAAGCTGTGCGATATGCGCAAATTCGTCGGTCGCCGATAGCGCTTTGCATCCCCTTTCGGCATGTTTTTTCATGATCTCCCATTCCCTCTCTGTCAGCTTACCGGGTTTAAGAAGCAAGTCTTCGGAAATGCTGGCTTTCCCAATGTCGTGAAGGGAAGCCAAGAGTGAAAGTTCACCGAGTTCCTCATCATTGAGCCCGATGGCCCGGCCAATCGCCAGAGCCATGTCCTGAAGCCGGCGACAATGGGCTTCGGTTTCGGTGCTTTTGGTACCCAGTATGCTGAGCATGTTTTTCAGCATCGCGCTGCGCATACTGTGTGAATCGATCAAATTGCTCCGCTGCAACTTCTCTTCAGCGTCTTTTTCCCTGGTTATATCCCGAACACCGGCTAATGCTCCCGCATATTGTCCGTCTTGCCCTTTGAGCGGCGTTACTGACAGGTGAAGACGAACTTTGCGTCCATCTTTGCGCGTCAAAGTATGTTCATACTCCTTACGCTCAAAATTTTTAATGCTTTCGAGATAACCGGCGGCCGTTTGACGTTCTTCCTGATCCATGAACGCAAAAATCTGTTTCCCCAGCATCTCTTTTTCATCGTATCCCATGATCTCCGTCATTTTCGTATTGACCATCATGGTGCGTGCGTCCCGGTCGATCTGCCAGACACCGGCGTTTAATTCCTGGAGAAGACTCTGGTACCGCTTTTCCGTCGCTAAGAGTTTCTCGTGCAGCTCGGCGAGTTCCGATATGTCAATGGAAACGCCGAGCGTGAAGATCCGGCCGCTTCCCGGGTCTTCATACGGATAGACGGTGATGTGGGCGGGAAACATTTCACCGCCTTTCCGTCTAAGCTGGACCATGTCCGACCAGCTTTCACCGGACAAAATCATTTGTTGGAGTTCAGGAAATCTGTCAATTTCCTCTTGACGATGGAGAAGGGAGACCGACTTTCCTACGATATCCTCCTTGGCATAACCGAAGATGTTTTCAGCGCCCGGGCTGAATTCTCTTATCAGCGAATCTTTACCGCGGTCGGCCGGTTCAGTCACGATGAAGGATATGTGCCGGCAGGCCTGGAAAATAGCCCCCAGCTTCTGCGTTGCCCCCTGCAACTCCATTTCATCAAACTTTTCGTGGTTCACATCTCTCTGAATGCCGGGATGGGCCTTCAGGATGTCATTCATATTAAAATTTTTCATTGTACAATAAAACTCCCGCGGTTTTACATTGGCTGCAAAAGAGCCACTGGAACGCTTAAAATTATGGATAGTTCCACCGGCACTCGTGGGTGACCAACGTGACACTACCGTGATAATACTCAATTTCATTCCACGCTTATAGATGGGTGAAATGCCATATTATTCGTCTTCGAGTTCCCTGTGGCAGAACCACCATGAAAAACTCTGGAACTCACCTGCTTCCACTCTTTCCAGCCGCTGTTGTGCTGATTCAATATTGTCGGCCGGCGGTATGATGACACGGCTCCTTAAAATATTGTTATCGGGCCAGTTAGCAGGCAATGCAACGTCGTGACGGTCTGCAACCTGCATACCCCTTACTGAACGCAGTACTTCATCGATATTTCTGCCTAACTCCGGCGGATAATAAGATATACTGTGCACTGTGCCTTCATAGAAAAACTTCTTTTTACGTCATTACGCATGTAAATTTCTCCTACTAAAAGTTGAAGTTATATTAAACGTTCATTGACGGCCATGGTCGTGGGGTCAGTATCTTCAACGTAAAATCATTTGCACCTTGACCTTCATTTTCGGACGCTTCATCGTAACTGTCATTTTTGCTATTGACTTTCACGTTGTTTCCACCAGAGAACCCTTCACGCCGGGCTCTATAAACTTTCCCCCCGATTATCGCCATCGAATGATGAAGTGCAATGTTGAAAAGGAACGGGAAATCAAAACAATTGCTGTCGTACTGGCAGAGTGCTGTGCATGGATATTCAGCAAAAAAACCTTCCAGCCGCTTTTCATATTCAAGCAACCTATCCGCGCCGGGGTAGTTCTGCAGCGACCATTCCATCTCACCTGTTACGCGCAGCCCAGAATAGCCTTCTTCTAACGCCTCTGCCGTTTTCCCTGCCAATCGACTGATCATATCTTTCGGATCAAACCTTTTATTTTCGATATAACCGTCAGTGGCGCTGAGAATAGTGAACCCTCCACTGCGGAAATGTTGCCGAACATCAGGAACAAATTTTCTGAGAACAGTTTTGATCTGTTTCTTTCGACTTGTATGAGCGAAATATACGACCTTCTCGCCGCGCTCCAGCCCTTGACTAAGAAAAGGCATGACTGAACTCATCTGCTCCTCCAGGTCACTATAAACGATGCACAGATGAGCCCCCGGCGATATATCCTGCCAATCACTAAAGGAAAAAACGCTGCTTAAGTTTTTCATCATAATTCTATGGTATTGTTGAGTTATAAATTAAAATTGTGTAAGTCTTCAGTGAACTCCGTCGCATCACCACCCGTGTCCTGTGCCGGTTGAATGAAGATCATTCAGCCCAAACATTTCATCACCATACGGCAATATTTAATGACTTACACGCTACAACCAATGCTGCTTGTTCCCTGTAGCTGAAAATCTCCGGTCAACCGGCACAGGTTTGGGTGGAGAAGCAAGGGTTACTCGAATAGTAGCAAATAATGTGCCAAAAACATCAGGAGAGGAGAGTGAGTGCGTTATAATTCTGAAATACAAGAGCTTATGCTATATCGCTGGAAATGTCCGATACCACGCAAGGTAAGTACCGGCTCAATATGAAATGGTTTGGGGTGGGGCGCCGGGTCAGATTGCTACGGTTCTTGGGTGGGGGCGATGTCGAGGGTTTTAAGCTTTCTAAACAGTGTGCTTGTGGCGATCCCGAGCTGGCGCGCGGTGGCGGCCTTATTGCCTGAGTTGTCTTGCAGGGCGCGGGCGATAGCCGTCCGCTCCATCTCCTCAAGTGTACCGCCTCGGCCGGTGGGCGTGCCTGCCGGCGTATCCTGCGGGCGAAGGTTCACCGGCAGGTGTCCCATTTGTATTATACCGTCGTCGCAAAGAACGAAGCTGTGCTCGATGATGTTTTCCAGCTCGCGCACATTTCCGGGATAATCATGCCGCACGAGCGCCGCCTCGGCATCTCGGGATATACCTGTGATATCTTTATCGAACACGGCCTTGAAATGGGTGATGAAATGTCGTATCAGAAGCGGAACGTCGCCGCGCCGCTCCCGCAGAGGGGGCAGTTCCAGTCGCATGACGTTGACCCTGTAAAACAAATCTTGTCTGAACCGGCCTTTCTCGACAAGCTGGGAAAGCGGTGTGTTAGTAGCGGTGATAATGCGCACGTCCGCTTCGACACCGGCGGTGCCGCCGACGGGTTTATACGTTTTCCCCTCCAGCACGCGCAACAGTTTGACCTGCACGGAGAGCGGCAGTTCACCGATCTCATCCAGAAATATGGTTCCGCCCTCGGCTAGCGTAAAATCGCCCGGCTTGTCTTTTTTAGCGTCCGTGAAGGCCCCCGACTTGTACCCGAAAAGCTCTGATTCAATGAGCTTTTCCGGCAGAGCACCGCAGTTGACCGTGATCAGCGGCTTGTCCTTCCGGCCGCTGCGGTTGTGGATGGCGCGGGCAAAAAGTTCTTTCCCCGTGCCGCTCTCGCCTTCCAGTAGCACCGTAGTATCCGTCTGGGCGATATTCGGTAGGATGGTGAAAATATCACGCATTTTATCGCTCTTGCTGACTATGTCCTCGAAACGGTAACTTTTCTCCAACTGCTTTCTCAACTGCTTTTTTTCCGCTTCCGAAGACAATTTGGCGTCGGCGTTAGCCAGCACGGTTCCCAGCATTTGTAACTCCGCGGAGTAACTTTCATCCCAGCGGATTTGTGGGGCGTTGGACTCAAAAGTTAGGATGCCGGCAGTGCGGCCGTTTTGGACAATGGGAGCGGCTGCAATGGATTCGATCCCGGCATTTTGCATATACTCGGTTTCCCACGAGGCCTGCGGAGGAAGATTTGCCCGCGAACTGATCGTTACGCATTGTCCGTCCCCCACGAGCATTTTCTCCGACCAGCGCAGTTTCTTAAAGGGGACTGCGCAGAAAAGTCCTTGCCGGGGTTTCATTCCCTTTGCACTCCACTCATGCGAGACGGCGGCGGTTTCGGTATCCGGAGATAAAAAAGCGACATATGCCCTGTCCGCACCGAGGAATTTCGACATTTCACACAGGGCGCGATCAATGATCTCATCTTTATTGGCATCATTGATGCCGACGAAATCCGAGGCGATACGTGCAATCAGACGCTGCAGGCGATTGCGGTAGTCGAGTGCCCGTTCGGCTTCTTTACGCGAGGTGATATCGGCAATGGTTCCGTCCACACGCACGGGCTTGTCATTTTCGTCTCTGATCAGCCGGCATTGATCCCTGATCCAACGCACAGCGCCGCCCGGCCTCACTATACGGTATTCAGCCGTCGCCGTGCCATTTCGCTCCAGCTCGCCCAGTTGGCTTTCAATTATTTCCCTGTCATCCGGATAGATGACATCCTCCCACAAGGCGGAATTTTCCATGAACTGTTTGACATCACGCCCGTATATGTTTTTTGCGGAAGGACTCATGAAAAGGAATTGCAGGCCAGGCCATGTAGTGGACCACACCACGTCGGTCATGTTGTGGAGTATGCTGCTCAGTTTGGCTTCACTCTCACGCAGGGCGCGTTCGCCTTCCTTAATATCCGTGATGTCGCGTCCGACGCCCTGCACTTCCACGATGTTTCCCGAATCGTCCACTACGGCGTTATCTTCCCAAAAAATCCACCGCCATCCGTTGACGGTCATGGCTCGCTGTTCGACCTGTATGCGGTGCGGGGGAACTTTGAGGCCCTCCATGGCCTCGAGCGTCGGGGCGCGGTCGTCCTCATGAATAAGCGGTGTGAATTCAGCACCGATCAGTTCTTCCCGGCTCTTGCCGAACGTGCGGCAGTAGGCGCCATTGACGTAGGTCAATCTGTTGTCGGGATCGACCCGCACGATCAAATCGTTTTGGGATTCAACCAGGCCACGGTAGCGTTTCTCGCTGCGTTGGAGGGCGTTTTTTGCCTCTTCAAGCTCGGTAATATCAACAGATACGCCGAGAGTCAGTGATTTATCCGTTTCGATATCACGGAAGGGGTAAATGGTGAACAGGGCCGGGAAAGTCTCCCCGTTTTTTCGCTCCAGTGTTACCTGTTTTGCCCAGGAGCCTTTTTGCTGTGCGGATGCAATAATTTGAGGGAAATTTTCGACATCACCAGTAGTGTGCAGGATAGAGACGGACCTGCCGAGCACTTCGTTTTTTTCGTATCCGAATATTCTCTCGGCGCCTGGGCTGAACTCAGTGATTACAGCGTCCTTTTTATCCTCAGAGGGTTCGGTAATGATGAAAGAAATGTTGGTGGCAGCGCGGAAAATCGATTCCATTTTCTGCTGCTCCGTTTTCAGTTCGGTAATGTCGTAGCCAACGGACTGTATCTCCCTGACGGCGCCGTTTTCATCGGTGATAGGATAATCGGTCCATCGCTGCCAGCGATAGCTCTCTCCACGTTGCACCTGGTGTTCGTAAGTTACCGGCCGCCGCCGGTTGATGACTTGACGGATATTTGACCAAACCGCATCACATTCCTGATCGGGGACAAGTTTTATCCACTTGAGGGTGTTTTCGGCTTCTTTGGTAATCCCTATATTTCGGGCATAGGCAGCATTGACAAAGGTTAATGTGGTATCGGGCAGGAACCGGCAGATCATCTCCTGCTGAGTATCGACAATTTCCCGGTATTGCTGTCGCGAGTTTTGAAGCTCCTGTTCCATCTCCTTTTTATCCGTGATATCCTGGGCGCTGCATACGACGAATTCAACGCTGCCGTCCGGAGCAAGTTTCGGAGATTTGGTGATATCAAGCAGCCGCATCTCTCCCCGGCCGCTGCGCACCCATTCCTGAGTGTTTACTATTCGTTTTTCCTCGAAGACCTGCCGATTACCTTCGATGCACACCTGAGCCTCATCCTCAGAAAGAAGTTCGCGAAGTTTTTTGTTGATTAAATCCGATTTTTCAGCGTCGAGAAAATCGGCATGTGCGTCGTTGACAAGTC
The DNA here is from genome assembly GCA_003551785.1 of Candidatus Brocadiaceae bacterium. Next base: position 6,727 of record PUNP01000570.1, read on the forward strand.
CGTATGTCTCGACATCTTTGAGGTACCAGACCTGTGTTGTGATGTTATTCAGCAACAGTTCCAGTTCATCTCTGACTGGCATTAATATCGCTCCGGAAAAAACTTTAATTGGATTGAAAGACGCAGAAAAGCAGAAAGTTGACGGCACATTTGTTTAATTGTATAAGATTTCATTAAAATCCTCAATGAACCTCCCGTCAACTCATCTTTGTCGTGCCCTTTGTCGGTGGAGAAAGCAGGCACGATCTTATCGTCTGCCGATATCGGTTTCAGGATACTTGTAAGGTATTGCCCGACGGGCTTGTCCCCGACCATCTTCTCAAACCCCCTGCTGCAGTCGATAATCCGGTATTGCGAATCTGTGAGTATTGACGGCAGTGACGGGGTATTGTTCAAGAGGTGCGCTATCAACCGGACATCTTTTGTCAATGCTTCATGAAGCTTCATTTTTCAGGGGGGCCTCCTCCCACCAGCGGCGCGCGAGGGTTACGGAATCCCTGCAGTTATGTGCATAGCCGTCCGCTGCAAAACTTTCTGCTAATTTTGGCGAGTTGTTGAGTGCCAGCCCACCCAGCATAATCCGCGTATTCATGGTCGAACGGGTCTTTTTTACCTCGTTTGTCAGTTCAAAAACGTTTTCAAGGTTAAAAGGCATGGTCACGGAAACAGCCAGCAGAGCCGGCTGGATTCTTTCAGTAATTTTGAGTATATCATCACCGGGCGTATTAGCGCCCAGGTACTTTACATCCCACCCGTCCATTTCCAATGCATTGGCGACCAGCCTGGCTCCCATTTCGTGGTATTCATTATGAACGGAAATGTGTATGATTGCAAACAAGAAGGCAAGGGTGGAAAAGGTGCGATTACTATGCAACCCAAAACGCGAGAGACGGAGTTTCTGGTGCAGCATGGATTGAGTTACAACCTTTTTGTCTGTCAGGCTTTCAAAGCTTCAACTTCTGCCGGGAGCTTGCTGAGGATGATTTCTTTCAGGTCGATTTTTGAACTTGCATTATCAATATCCACACCAACAAGATTGCCGTCTGCATCGTAATCCAGCAACACTCCCTCAGAAATCTCTCTGGTTTCGGAGCTTGGTTTAGTAGAGAAATCGATATAAAGAGAGTCTGTTTCTCGGTAATAATTCAGTTTCATTTTTTAAATCCTCTATCCGGAAAAGCGTTATGTATCGTTCTTTTATCTTCCAGCGTGATAACGCGCAGAATGCGACCGTCAAGCTCATCCACTTCCCCCCAAAATCGAAAACGATTATGTTTCCTGCGGGGCCACTTTCAACGGATTCTCGACGACCTCAACACACCATTGTTTTTTGAGATAGGGTCGTTTGCGCAAGACTTGGTTTTCAAAATAATCGGTAAATCCATATTTGTCTTCTATAGCCATTATACACTGCCCTAATACGCTGTATTAAGTGAATCTTGTTATAATGAGCACCTTCTATTCATTACTTATTATCACCGATAATCCCGTCTGTTGCAAGAATAACGGTTGCCAGGGGAGGCTGTTCTCTCCGGATGCGGAGATTATGCCTGTAAGATGTCTCTGACGAGCCTTGCAACGTGATGGATATGGGCGGAAACTGCGGCACGCAGTCTTCCACCATATTCACCCGGGCGACCGTTCTTGGCCATATCAACTTCCGCCGGTTCTGGGGAGCATGGCTGAGGGAGACGCTCAATGGATTCGGCATGGCAGTTATTCTCGGGACTATAGGCGGAGTCGTGGTGCATTTCTGGCAGGGCATCGATTATCCCGGCCTGGGAATGGCCGTCGGTATGGCCCTGACGCTGACCATCACGGTGGCGTTTTCTATCGGGTATCTGGTTCCGTGGGCACTGATCAAAATGGGATTTGATCAGGCCGCCGGCGCCGACCCGTTTATAACAACGATTAAAGATATATCGGGGCTGATGATTTATTTCGCCAGCGTCGCTTTCTTTATGTCGGACATCATTGACAAGGCCGCTTGATGCGGTTTTCATTCCCTTTGGGGCCGTCTTGCCGGCAGGATTTAAGAGACGGCCTCACTTCCGTTACAAAACAGAATAAACAAGAGGTGCCGAAGATGACCTATACTGAAATAATCATCAATATCAGCTTGGCCGTAGTTTTGAGCGCTTTGATCGGCGCCGAACGACAATGGCTGCAGAAGATGGCCGGGCTGCGCACGAATACGCTGGTCTGTGTTGGTTCAGCGCTTTTTGTCTCTATCGCCGGTATGACATTTGACGAGTCAAGCCCGACCCGAATAGCATCGCAAATAGTGTCAGGAATCGGATTTTTAGGTGCAGGGGTTATCTTTAAAGAGGGCCTGAGCATTCGGGGACTGAATACGGCGGCTACGCTTTGGTGTTCAGCTGCAATAGGCGCTCTCTGCGGCTCCGGATTCCTGGCCGTGGCCGCCATAGGCACCGGTGCCGTGCTGACCTCCAATATTATATTGAGACCGGTGGTACGTCTCATCGATCGCTTTTCTTCCATCGATCCCGAGCAGGAAACCGGTTATAGGCTGTGTATAACATGTCGCGAAAAAGACGAGAACAATGTGAGACAGCTGCTCATGGATGGCCTGACCCGTCATCGTCCCGCACTGCTGTGCGGACTGTTCAGTGAAGATATAACTGAACATCAACAGGCACGAGTCTGGGCCGATCTGACGACAACGGGACGGCAGGACGACCGGATGGAACATTTTGTGAAACATATCGGCCTGCAGTCGGGTGTGACGGCTGTAAGCTGGAAAATCATTGACATAGACAGTATACTGATGCCGTATGCGGAAGGATAAAAGTCTACGCATTTTCAGAGACTGAGTTCAGAAAATCGGAGTGTTTCGGCTGTAAGGACAAATGTTCATGATTCCATGAGCAATGTCAATGTTCGTCGCCTTTTTCCCCGCCGGGGATATTTATTTATAGCCCGGGGTTGGGTCTGCAGCCGTTTGCCGGGCCTACCCCGGGAATACTTTCGAGTATGGAAGCTTCCCTGAAAGGGATGTTTAATCGTTCCTCTAGCGGGGGTTAAGTATCCCTTTCAGGGAAAATTTGCGATATCAATCGCTTTCCCAGGGTAGAAGGCCTTTCAGGCCATCAACCCTGGGCTATAATTAAATAACCTCTTCGAGGAAAACGACCAGGCTTTTCGCAACATCGACAATTTTTTGTCGATATACGCACATTAAGCGGCC
>PUNP01000928.1 GCA_003551785.1 Candidatus Brocadiaceae bacterium
GAAACCTTAGCATTCAAATCGTTGCCGAGGGGGTAGAAACACTGGAACAGCATCATCATCTGAAAAAGCTTGGTTATAAAATTGGCCAGGGCTTTCTTTTCAGCGTACCACTCCCCGCGAACGAAGTAATTGGCTTTCTCAGTAGGCAATCGGATAAAAAATCAAGGTCTATAATGGTACCGGATTCATCGTCCGTCAAAAATCAAGGAAAAACCCATACCCGGTAACGAGAAGCGCCAAACATCCGTCACAAAGCTGAAAAGCCGTTTGGCCACCGTTCCCGATGCGAAGAGATCCGCCGTCTGACGACGTAGTTTTCATCAAACAGGAGTGAGCTTATGGCCCTCACGAAAAAAGACATCATCCGGGAGGTCAACCAACTCGGCTACAACTGGAGAGACTCCGCTGAAATCGTCGAAGCCCTCCTCGAAATCATGAAGAAAAGCTTGGAAAACGGCGAAGACGTTCTTGTATCTGGATTTGGCAAGTTCGTCGTTCAGGAAAAGAAGCCCAAAAGCGTCAGGAATTTTGCCACTGATGAATCCATGAGCCTGGATGCTCGCCGGGTGCTAACATTTCGGCCTTCGGGGAAGTTGCGTAATCGGATTAACAATGGACAATAAACTTACGCTGGCACTATGAAAATTTTTAAACGCATTTTTGGCATTTGCGAAACAAAGCCTCCGGCAAACCCCGACTGCTGGAACCACATTAGCGGTACGTTGGAAATCGATCTGTCCAAAACCCCGGAGTTACGTGAGAAAGGCGCCGCCATTCGCCTGGAAGGCACCGCGCTGCCAATCCGCCTTCTTGTGGTACACAACGGAGACGATCAATATTATGCTTTTGAAAACCGTTGCACACACTATGGCCGCAGGCTGGATCCGCTGCCGGGGCAGCTGCTTCTTCAGTGCTGCAGCGTAAGCAAGAGCACCTTTGATTTTTCCGGATCCAATATTTTAGGCCCCGGAAAGGGCCCGATAAAATCGTACCCGGTTGAAAGAAACGGTGAACTGTTGTCTATCAACCTGAATCTATATAAAACCGATCAGGCGACAGGCCCACATTCCCTTGAACTCCATGCCGGTTGGCTGATGGTGCCGTACATTCTGTGGGCGGGTTATGCTTCGACGTTTAATGGTGCTATCTGGCTTATGAACTGATTTTGAAGGACTTGAACTGGAGCTTGCAAGTATCCTTCAGCGACATACAGATTCCGCCTCCATTGCTGCGAATGCCGGCCGGCGAAACCGTTGTTGCGGAGTTATTGCAGGTTCAATGAAAAGCCGCTACCGCTCGGCAAGCAGGTTTCGGTTACAAAGATATTGGGACGTCAACTTCTTGAAACGATATTATTATAAAATCTCCCTCCTAATCCTGTTGGCATCATCAGCCGCGCATGCAGCTGAAATCGGTTCTTCTGGTATACTCACAAAAGATACAATCCATGTAGCCCCTATAGCCGACTATTTCGTGGACGCCAGCTCGCGGATGAATATCGGGGAGATCTCATCTCCTGGCATGGGTGAAGCTTTTGAGCCTAACCTGGAAAAGCATTTCAGTTTTGGCCTGTCACCTAATGCAAACTGGATCCGGTTTCGAATCGGTGATCTTGTGGACGCGACGCCCCCGGACATGGAAAATCTTTTGATGTATTTTAATTACGCGTCTTTCGGGGATATTCGCATATACTTTCCATCCGTTGAAAGCGCCGCTGATACTTTTGTCACTAAAAAAGGCGGGATTGATCACGGGCTGGATCACGACACGCTCAGGTTTGTTTTCCCGGTTTTCAGCATTCCGGATGAAATTTTGCACGACCAGTATATCTACATCCTTATTCAAGGGCCTTTTACGAGCAATTTTCAGCTCGTTTTGACCGATGCGGAAAGCTTCCATAAGACAGGGCTGCACATCGTTGCTTTTCTGGCTTTCGTTTTCGGCATCATGGGAGCCATGCTCCTGTATAACCTGGTGCTGTTCGCTCAATTGCGGGATATAAACTACCTGTTGTACGTGCTTTATCTCGTTTTCATGGCAACCTATCAAGCCGCCATATCTGGTATATTTAAAATCATTCATCAACCTGTGGCCGATTTTCTCACTCTTCATGTCGTTCTGCTCTGTTTCCTCACCATTGCCGCACATCTGCTTTTCGCCTGGTCATTCTTAAATATTCCCAGAAAAGCGCCAGTGCTGAAAAAAGTTTACTTCACCGCGTGGACGATATGCTTCATCGGTGGATTGCTCGCGATTCTGGCAAAGGTTTACCATGCCAATATCATTGCTTACGTGGGGGGCCTTTTTCTGCCTATCCTGCTGGTGGGATCGGTCATTGTAAGCTATCGGAACGGGCACTGGGTTTCCCGGTACTACATGCTGGCTGTTGCCATGCTGCTGACAGGGGTTGTGATATTCGCCATCAGGGGTTTCGGGCTCATCGAACACAGTCTGTACACCAGTTACGCGGTTTTGACGACCGCGGCCCTTGAATCGCTCCTGTTTTCCTTTGCATTGGCCGATCGCATCAAAAAGATGCGCCTGCAGCATACGAACCTGCAGGAAAGAGAGAAGGAATTGTCACGGATAGCCGTTACAGACGAGTTAACGAGGCTTTACAACCGGCGGCATTACAACCTCATGCTTGAAAGTGCCTGTGGTATCGCGCAAACCGAAAACCGCCCCTTGTCCCTGATGCTAATTGACATCGACCACTTCAAGGAAATTAACGATATATACGGTCATCAGAAAGGGGATGAAGTCCTGAAGCGCTTGGGAATGATTTTGATTGAACACGTGCGGAGTTCGGACCACCCCTGCCGCATAGGTGGAGATGAGTTTGCCGTTATCATGTTGGATGTTGACATTGATAATGCCAAAGCGATTGCTGAAAGAATCCGCATAGCAATTTCGGTATCCGTATGCTCTTCAGTTCGCGACAATGGTTTCAACTGCACGGTCAGCATCGGTATTGCCCAGTGGGAGCCATTGGAAACCATGAACCAATTAATAGAGAGGGCCGATGCAGCGTTATACCGTGCGAAGTCTGGAAAACGGAACCGTGTTGTCGCGTACGCCGCTAAATCAGGGGAACCCAACCCGTGATAGCGAGGAAAGAGTTTTCCCCATCGGCTATAAATGTTGTTCGGTATTAATCGCCGCATGATACGACATCGATTATTTCCAGCCATGTAGTTGTGAACACTTGCTACGCAGCAGTCTAAAACATTTTAACCATCGACCTGCGAAAATCCTGTTTGACTTTATTTCCATACTCTATAAAATGTTAGCATTAGTCGTATGTGTTCATATTACCAGTTGAGGGCTCAACAACAGATGACAAAAAAAAACGTTCTCAATACCATTTTGCAATCGGATGAATTGCCAACATTGCCAGCTGTTGCTTCTCAACTTATAGCCCTTACTTCCAAGGAAGATACGACTCTTACCGATATTGCAGATCTAATCTCCAAAGATATTGGCATCTCTGCAAAGATATTAAAAGTTTCGAACTCAGCCTTTTACAGCTTTCCGCAACAGATAGGATCCATTCATCAGGCTGTTCCCATCCTTGGAACCAATGCGGTACGCAGTTTAGTGCTTTCTTTTTCTTTTCTTTCGATTAAAGGGGGTTCAAAGTCGAGTAAATTCGATTTTGAACAATTCTGGCAAAGATCATTGGCTCAGGCTGTTGGTGCTAAACTCATCATAGAAAAAGTCAACAATGCCAACTCGGAAGAAATATTCATTTCAGGCTTGCTGCAGAATCTCGGCGAATTGATTTTTGCCAAAACTTTCCCTGCTAAATATTGTGAAGTCCTAAAAAAAGGAGAAGAAAACGAACTCAGTTTTCTCGAACTCGAAGAGAAAATAATCGGCGCAAATCACTGCCAAATCGGCTTTGAAGTCGCTAAAAGCTGGGGATTTCCAGACTTTCTGATCTCTTCTATTCTTTATCATCACTCACCAAGCGAGTATAAAGGTAAGGAACTCAAGATCAGACAGGCCGTAAATGCCGCTTACCTCAGTGATATTCTAACGTACATTATGTACTCTTCTAAGCCAGAAGACCATTATAAGCAATTCCGAAAAGATGCCAAAAAAATGCTGAAGCTTTCCAGCGAAGATATCGAGGGAATAATTAAGGATTTTCACTATGAGATAGAAATAGCAGGGAATAATTTTGGCCTGAAGATAAATAATACGAGATCAATCCAGGAGATTCTCCAGGAAGCAAATATTCGTCTAAGTCTACTCAATCTCAATTATGACCAGATGAATAAACAACTCATCCAGACAAAACTTGAGATTATGAATCTGACGAAGGAGTTAGAGGAAAAAAATCGTATCCTGAACAATCTTGCTTATATCGACGGCCTTACCGAGGTCTTTAACCACCGCTATTTTCAAAACTGTCTAGATCAAGAAATCAGTCGCGCCCAGCGAAATGATAACTTTCTCTCCCTCATTTTTTGCGATATCGATGATTTTAAAACTTTTAATGACAATTACGGACACCAAGCGGGTGACTTTGTCCTAAAGAAATTCTGCCGTATTCTCACCTCTGCATTGCGAAAATATGACATACTATCCCGTTATGGCGGCGAGGAGTTTTCGGTAATTCTTCCTGAAACCGAAGAAAAAGAGGCTTTATCTGTTGCAGAAAGACTGCGTAAGGCTATAGAGGAAACTGCTTTTGATATTGGCAGCGACAGACACTCTGTCACAGCCAGTTTCGGGGTTGCCGTCAGTAGACCGTCTGTTGAGGATAGATTTACCAGGGATGAATTCATAAAAAGAGCCGATCTGGCTCTCTATAGCGCTAAAAAAGCTGGACGCAACAGAGTACAATTGTATAGCCCCAAGAAAAAATGGTTTAAATTTACCTAATATGCGAGAAACTGCGGACTGGAGTGGCCAGGAGAAGGTGGAACCATTAGCTATTATTGTATGCCCCCGCAATATGTTGTGGACCCTTCTTCTATAAAAAACGCTAATTTTCTTGCACGGGCAGTCTTCCCTGGCATCATGTGCTTTGCACATTGAATCTGGCAATCCGCTCGGGCCCGAAATTCAAAATACTGTCGCGGCATATAGCCGCATGGTGCAAAGCATTTAAACTGGCCGAGAATAATAAACCTAACGCTATAGAAACTCTGCAAGGCCAAAAGATCGTCTCAATCATTATACATCGTTATTTTATCCAAAGATAAAACTTCTCTTTGTTACATTATTATTCTTTATTGCCTTTTCTTCTATTCAGAATCGAGTATTCGGCCAGGAAGCCAATGGCTTAGACGTTTTATATAATATCAAAATTGAAGACCCATCAGAACAAATTGTATACGTAGGAATAAAAATCGAGAAACCAGATTCACAAGACATAAACGTAGCAAGAGAAAAACGTATTTTCTCCCCCGTAACAGATTTTTCGGTGTTAAACGAAGAAAACAAACCTATTGTTTTTGAGCTCGATGATTCATCTCAAGATGTAGAATTAAAAGAAATTCAATCTTCCGGAATTTCTAGATTATTAATACCCTACAAGAGAAATTTGCCCTACGAAAATGTCCGAGATGATAAATGGGAACAATCATACTGGATTCTCTCGAGCCAAAATAACTCCTACATTTTATTTACGCTGAACAGTTACCTGGATTCTTGATAAACATTACGGCTTGATAGAACCGCAGCAAATTTTTTATCAACCTGTTTTTGATTCATCATCAATACATAATGTACGCCTGGATTTTTTTACCGGGTGAATGCCACCCTGTTACCTGTTACCAAAATATTGAACCTATAAAAATAAACCCAGGGAGCGTCAGCCGAAAAACGGGCAACACCAAAAGGTAGCGGTGAAAACGGATCACTTCTCAATTGTTTTCTTTATAGCCAGAAGCTTTTGAGCAAGCCGATGAATGTTCATCAAGATCATTGATCAAATCCGGGATTTCATAGGTATAATCCAGAATAAAGGTAAAACGACTAGTGCAGTTTTGGTCGGGATAAACCCCAAAAGGGATAGCGCTCATCCCATAAAGCGAAGCAAGACAGCGACGAGCAGAAAACCCGCTAAAAACAAAAAAAAGAACTGCGCCGTTCGCGTAAGGGTGAGCATGACGTTGCTGCCAAAATCCGCCATCCAAGAATCGCTCCTGGTCCATGGGCGAGGATCTTTTTTTCCTGTAGCCTGGTCCGGGGTGGGGAAATTTTCAAAGTAATACTCCCAGCGATCTTTTGCCGATCCAGGCAGCGCATCGATCGCATTTATCGCCACTGCCAGCTTTACCATCAGGTAGGCCTCCTCCATCGCCCCTTTCAGTTTTCCGGATTTGCCGATGATGGAAAACCAGTAAAGCACCCGGCCAAGTCGGGGATCGGTGTTTTCTGCATGGACGGCTGCCAGGTAATTTCGGATGCATTCACGCGTACAATAGACCGGATTTGTCAGAAGCCCCTTTTGCCCGGCACGCTTCAATTCAGCATTCACTATTTCTTTGTGAAAGGTCGCATTGTGGGCAATAATCGGCAAGTCGCCGATAAACGCTCTAAAATCCCCGCCAATCGTGGCGAAGGGTGGTTCCTTTCGAACATCCCGGTCGGAGATGCCGCCGGCGGATTCCGTTTTTCTGGGAATAGGCCGTTCCGGGTTGACCCGTGCCTGAAAATACCGGATCTCCAGTTCTTCGTTGTATTCCAGTTGCGTGAAGTCCACCTTCATAGCGGCCACTTCAATCACCCGATCAGCGCGGGGGTCGATTCCAGTCGTCCTGGTAACGATGACCACTGCCTCGGTCAGCCCGGTAAAACATTTTTTGTCTTTTTTATCAGTCATTGTCATGCGCGCGTAAAAAGTTGCGATTATATCACTTTGTAAAAAAATTCAAGATCAAAGCGTGCGTAGTTCCGCCACCGCCGATTGAAACAGTTTATCAGCTTTTTGGAACGAAAAAAACGGATTTTGATTACTGATTATAACAGGTTTTTCCAGTGTGGACCTGAATTTCTCTTTATTACACTACAAGAATCCTAAACATTTATGTTTTGCTGCTGACTCGGTGGATGTTTCAAACATGATTCCGGCGGACTTGTTCGAAGGCGGTGATGACGCATCGGCCTACGCGTATAGCCGCTGGTCGAAAACATGAGCAATTGCGCGCACCAGGTTTTGCCCTCATCCAGACGGGTGGCATCGCCAAGCCAGTCTCAGGATTCTTTGAAATTGTGTAAATTTTGATCATGAACATTTTAAAATGCCTTAGGATCGATACTATTTAAGGATCCATCAAAAGCTACATGCACGAAGACCGCATCCTGTTCTCCTGCAATTTTTTCGGCTCCCATATCGTCACGTCCGAACAAAAGCGGAGGCACTGGACTGGGAGGCAGCGGAAAAAAAAAGAGACTGGAACGAGAAGACCCGCACGGAATTTTCGCCACGTAAATGGGTTAACCTGTATCTGCTTGATTCTAATAGCAGGCATTCCAGCAAGGCCTACGACGAAAAAAAGCCAACGTTCAGGGATTTTTTCACCGTAAAGGACGCAAATGGGTCCCCCGCTCGCAGATCGGAATGCGGATGTTATCTCGCTGAATTCGGGGACAGTGCTGAGGGTGTTGCAGGACCGATTTCAAAAGACAAGCGGGTATGCGGCCAACAAGGATCGAAAGAACTTCCTATGGTGATGATGGGAGAACCGGACCTTCAAGGACAGTCCGTATGTGTTCGTCTGCGACGATCCGTATGATTTCTGTAGGGAGCATTACGGAGGCCCTTTTGTCCACAGGCGGCACCTTTTGCCTCGGTTGTGTGAGAAAGCCGGGGTTACACGCTTTGGGTTTCATGCTATCCGTCATATGGTAGCAACGTGGCTCTACCACATGGGCAAGCCGCTGGGAGCGATCCAAGCCATTCTCCGGCACAAAAGCGCAGCCTCCACGGAAAAGTACCTGAAATCCCTCGGACTGGAAGAAACCAGAACGCACCTTGAGGATCTGTGCGACATGAGGCCACCGGATCAGCCCGGGAGAAAAGAAACCGAAAGCGGAAGGGGAAAACGGGCGGAGGTCATTGAATTAAAAAGCCACCTGGAAAAACGCTCCCAGGTGGCCGAAAAAGAAATGGCAGCCAAAACCGTTTCCGAAACCGTTTCCAGAGGTACCGAGCTGAAACCGGATTGGCTAACCCATTGATTTTAGTGGCGTCCCCAAGGGGATTCGAACCCCTGTCGCCGGCGTGAAAGAGCGATATTTGACCTGAATGGGCCCGAACCCCACCGTTTTAGCCCATCTTTTCCTGACTTTTCCTGACCAAAGGGGTTCCAAAAGGGGTTCCAACCTCCACCGATATTTTTTCTTTTTTTGAAAAAATGAAAATATAATCGCGAGTGGAACCAACTGCACATCAAGCGCCGTTCGGCTAAAAAAAGGAGCCGCACCCGCTTATCGGATACAGCCCCCTTTTCTGCCTCGTTATTTCCTGTCCTTTTTGTCATCCGAAGACGACCGCCACCAGGACGCCAAAAAGCCGATCACAACCGCAACCGCCTGTGCAATCAGGGTGATGGTATCGTCATCCCTGTCTCTCTGCTTTTTCATCCAATTTACCTCCGTTGTTTCTGTTTGATCAATGTGATTGCAGCTGCTTTATCAAAGCCGATGCATCTTGGCTTGACAACTCAGCTACTCCGGATCCGTAGGTGCCTTCGGCCAGCTCGTGCAGGGAATGCTCATTGTGACCCCGGGTTTTGGCAAGCGACCATATCGCACGCTTTTGGGCATCCGTAATTGTACTGGGTGCCTTGCCGTTGTCTGCGGCTTTGCGGGGTTTGGTACGGCCTTTTCCGTTTCCGTTACCAGGAACATCTCCGGGCTCGTCGCCCAATTCCTCAAGCGCGGTCATACCGATGTTTGACAGATCCCGCAGCACACGGGCTTTGGCACGTGTGGATGCCATGCGAATGATATGCTGGGCCACGGATTTATTCGTGTTGTGCGGGTTTGCATCGCCCAGATCGGAAAAGCTACTGCCGGACTCCGTCACTGCTGTGGCCTTCACGATACATTCCATGCCGTTGTCGGGACATGGCAGCTGCACGATTCCCACCCTCAGCTCGGTCAGACCATGCTGATGCGCCAGATCGAGCAGCCCGGCATATGTCGCATAATCCTTTCCTTTGAGCTGCACCAAAAAACGCTTGTCCAGGGTGGGCCGGGATACATCTTCCGTTGTCATATTGGTATCTCCTTTCTTGTTAATTGCGGGTCAACAGACGCTCCAGCAGCGTGAACGTCTTTTCCGGAAGGTCCTGCACGGATTTCACGATCTCAACGTGCGGGAATATTTCCGGGAAGGCGAGCTGCTCAATTCCCAGGGCCAGAACCTCGATGCCCAGCCTAACGGCTTCCTGTACGGCAGCTTCAGCGTCTTCCGTGCAGTCTGGTTCACCGTCCGTGAGCACGATCAGAACCTTTCTCGGCTCGGGCAAGCTCAACATCTCGCTTGCGGCGAAGCGCACAGCAGCATGCAGCGGTGTCTGGCCTTTTGGAGCCCCCGGGTAGAGTATCTTATTGCCGGGCTTGTGACCGTGGGACAGCAGAGGCGCTACCGGAATTGACGTACTGCCATTGTTACGGTTGTATGGGTAATAGGCGGGGAAAGCCGTTACCGCGAGGTTGATGCCCCGTATATGTTCCAGGGACTTGACCATGGCCAGCGTGACTTCCCGTGTCGTATGGAACCGTTCGTTCTCGTCCATGGACGTGGAGTTGTCCACGAGCAGATGAATGGCCGTGTTTACGGTTTTTTCCGGCGCCTTGCGGAGAAACAGCTTCGGATCGCCTGTTTTTATGCGGTGCAGGCGGTTTCTC
>PUNP01000242.1 GCA_003551785.1 Candidatus Brocadiaceae bacterium
ACGCGCTTTTTAGTAACCATTAAGCTTGATTTTAAGGGTAATTCAATATGTTCTTTATGCCCTGATAAGGGCAAGGTTCGGTAACCGAAGGTTTTGAACCCGTGGAAACAGGATGACATCCCCACCCCCAGAGGTGCCCCGGATGGGGCACGGTAGATGATGCGTAGTTCGTCATCGGTCGAATACGTCGATTCGCGATCGTATAAATGCGTTCGCGGTTTTCTGGCGTGAGTGTAAATTGCTTTGAGGATGAACGCTCTAAGGAAAAATCTTAGAACCGATTTTCATCATCAAAAATCGCGTGTAAGGCGTGTTTGGAGGGGTAAAAACACCTTATCTCATTTCTTTTTAATTTCTTATCGAGGGCCGCCCCCGGAGCTACCGCTTTGGTTTTTACATAAGATAGATTTCACAACCTATTATAAGCCAAAATGCTGGAGATAAAAGCTTGATTTTCGTTCCGTGTCCGTGTAATATATAATTGTTGAAAGAAAGGGAGCAAATTTGGTGTGTAACGTTTATGCACTTGCTCTTTTGGAAATTTTAAGAGATGAATTGTGGGGTGGAGCGACATGCAAGCGATAAAGAAGAGGATGTTTGAAATTATACAGGAGCAGCCGGAGGATGCTTCTTACGAAGAAATTCTGCGCGAACTGGCTTTTGAGCGGATGGTGCAGCGAGGACTGAATGATTCACGGGAAGGCAGAGTTATTGACAATGAGGATATGGAGGAGCGAATTCGCTCATGGCAAAGCTGAGGTGGACAAGCGAGGCACAGAATTGGCTGGAGGATATCCACGCTTACATCGCTGAGGATGCTCCTGAGTCTGCAACGGATGTTATCCTGGGCATTTACAAAAAAGCTCAGGTGCTGAAGCAATATCCCCGTGTTGGTTACAAATATAAAGATGACGACGACGGGGAAATTAGAATTTTACTTTATGGGCATTAACGAATTGCATATTTGATTAAGGAGGATGATACAATCGATGTTTTAGGCGTATTCCATGGAGCCATGGAGATAGAAAGATATTTGCCTTAAACTCTTTATCCCCCAATGTTTAGTATCAACTAAACGGTTATTTTACACCCCATGAAAATCGGCCCCAAGGCTGTTTTGTAAGCCTTTTCAAAGAAAGAAATAGCTATGGTCCGATCCCGGCGGCGACTTTACCCTGTTTGATTTAGATATAGTTTAAATGTGACCATTGTCAATCATTCCAAAATGTTTTTGAGTTACCTGCAATAGGTCGTGTAATATCAAAGTTAATTATTTTTCTATCGAACTCTTGATATAAATCAAACAAATAATCTGTCAAAAATAATGGCGGCTCCAAATGTTCAGAGTTAATTGCTAAAAGATCAATTAATAAAGAAGTAAACATTAATAAGGCGTCATCCCCACACTCAATTTGAAGAAGTGATCCATATCCCGAAAGAGGATCATTCCCATATGTTTCAAAATCTTTTAAGATGATTTTCCCTGCTTCAAGGAATAGCATAATGTCAGGATATTCATCTGCTATTCTTCTTATCTCCGTATCATCTAAATTTCCAATATTAAACTTTTGTCCTCCATAATAAATAATCGCAACCGTACCTTTTCTTCTTGGTGAGATTAATGTGCCTTGACACACTTTGCCAGTTTTCAAGCCCCAAATTTTATTATCTATATCTTGAATTTTACTACTTATTCCTTCTCGATAATTGCTGAATATGTTGATTGCAGCACTTGCTTTCTTTTTTATATCTTCAAATTCATCGCTACTCCATACACTCTTAACCTCAATAATTGCCTTTACTCCTTCTGAAAAGAAAATATCTGAACCATTTTGTTTTAATTTAGGGTAATTCAATTCATCCCAAATAACAATATCTGTCTCGTTGCTTCGCCCGATCATCCCATATACTATACCGTTATCAATAGAATATCTTTTTGGACATATTTCTTCTAAAAAATCGCTTAATACTCCCTCTCTATGCCTCCCCTTTAAGCCACTATGGTCATTCAGAGCTTGTTCTGACTGAGCGAGAATTTGCTTAGCTTTTGATTTGAAATATCTCTTTATTTTTTCCTGTATTTTCATCTTTCTCTCTACAAACAGTTCTTTTAAAAAGCCTAACTTGTCTTTCTCTTTTAGTATAACGTTCCGTTGAGCTGTCCACAGCACTGCCAAAGCGACATTTTACAAAAAAGATTTAAAATGCGAAGCCTCTCAATTCGTAAAAGTGTATGCTTATTGACAAACCACGTTCGAAGCTATATAAAACGCCTATTTTTCGTCGAATTTGTCTGTTTAAAAAAGAATTGCTCCGGTCAGGGTAATACCACCAATTCCGCATTGAAAAAAGTTCTGGACATGTAACTGAGGCCTTCTATTGTTGAACGGTCACTCACAACATTATTGATTTCCTGAATATCACTTGGTTTAAGGCTCAAAGGCGGCTTCGACGCCCGATTTTCAAGGATTGAGAGCATATGCTTAGATATATTATTTAACCCTTCTTCGCCCAGTTCTCTGCTCGGAACATCCCGTAGAGCACTGGGCAGCCCTCCTTCGAGTGAAGTCTTAGGAATTTCTTTTGTGGAATTCGAGCAAAAGAGTCCCAATGGTTTTTGTTTCTCGAATACAATGTAGTGATCGTCATCATCCGGTAGTTGGCCGACATCCAACGGTGAAAAGGCTGCTGAATTCACAATAACACACTTTCTCAGGTAATGTTGGTTAAGTTCCGCCAGTAAATGGAACTCGGGCGCAATGTAGAATACCGATTCGCCGGATTTTTCTAGATCGAGGAGTAACTGATGTTGATCCGAGTGACGTGCCGGACGGAGGTGCATCCTGTAGTAAGGAACCGGCAAAATGCCTTTGCTACATTCTCTGGCGTTTGTGCGTTCTAGATATTCGCTTAGTTTGAATTGTAGAAAAACGGGCTTCCCGCTTAATGGGATATTTACGTCATAACCACCCTTCTTTCCCTCTTCGTAGAGCGAAGGGAATCGTGGAGCACCTATGACCTTGGCTTTGTTTTTTGTCACGAGTTCTTCCGTAACGGCATAACTGTATGAGAACTCGGAAAAATCAGAATGCACTTCCAAACCTCCTGTTTAATCAGTAGTAAAAACTATCAAATGCATTATACATTCCTTTTTTAGCTCTGCCAAATACACGTCAAAGCGGTCGACCTGCGTGGGAAACAAGCCAAAAAGTCCCATACCACTTATACTGAATGTCACCAGCTTATCGAGGTCCGCCCCCGGAGGTAGTGCCGCCCGCAGGACAAGACCAGAAATTGTAAACGAAGAAAACGACGTTGAAAAACCGAAAGGCGAGCCAACTCCGGTTCACCGATTTGTTAGACAATATTTTCTGGTGTCAGTGACAAACCATATGTTTCCGGATTAAGTTTGGATCGGAAGATCTCCACGTTACCGTTGTATTCCGCACATGCATTAATCACGCGCTCAGCATCCGTCGGGTTGATTTGACAACCAAGGATGACCGAATCAATAATGCCTGCCGGTATCGGTTTGAGTCCCTCGCCTTGGTCGTAATGCACAATGCGCCACTCGCATTCGTATCGAAAACGATTAGCCTTCGTGAAGAATGCTTTGCGGACAATATCGACAGTGTTATCGCGGGCAAAGTTGATCCGTGGACAATAATCAACGTATTCAACGGGATGCGCGGTACCGATGAAATCGAGATGAGCCTTGGTGCGCATGCTAAATCGAATACAAATTCCTCTGTGGTAGCCAGCATAGTGAGTCCACATTAGGAAGTTGTCGCAAATAGGAGTGAGGCAAAGCATTCCGCTATTGGCTGTGCGGCGCGAATGTGCTTTAATCTGGTCCATTTGCCAGCGCTCCACTGAGTCTTCGCTTGATGGGATTTCGGCTTCCGCTTCAGCAATCGCGTCTGATTGCAAGTATCCCTTTCGTTCAATCAAGAATCTTGCCTTGCGTGAAACGATTTCCTCGCGAGTATTCCGAACGTCAAAAAAACAGCGACAGTCGAACGGATCGTTGAAGTTCAACGGCGAGGCGAACCACACTTCATTGTCGCGAAGTATGCATTCAACGTGTTCGATGCCGTCGCCAGTGGTGTCTTTGTATTTGTATAGGGTCGTCGGTTCATCGCATTCCATCGCTGACTTCCTAACTGTCTAACATTATATTTTTATAAACATTAGTAAAAACCTTCGTGTGTGATTATAAGTTCCTTTTTTCAGCTATGTCAAATCTTATCGATGGACATCCCTGGCGGACAAGGCCAAAGTTTGCTCAGCGCTGTGGTCGTTATGCCCTGATAAGGGCAAGATTCGGTAGCCGCGGGTTTTGAACCCGTGGAAACGGGATGACACCTCTACCCCCAGAGTGCCCCGGATGGGGCACGGTAGATGATGCGTAGTTCGTCAACGGTTGAATATGTCGATTCGCGAGCGTATAAATGCGTTCGCGTTCGCGATTTTCTGGCGTGAGTATAAATTGCTTTGAAAATGAACGCTCTAAGGAAGGGAAAATCTTAGAACCGATTTTCACCGTCAAAAATCGCATTTAAGGGGTATTTTTGCACCCGAGAAAATCGGCGTAAGTCTTTTAAAGAAAGAAATAGGTATGGTCCGCCCCCTTCGTATATGTTTTTACCGATTTGGTAGATCACGGTATTGAACCTCCAGTTGAACTTCATGGTTGTCGCCAAACAACTCTCTTGCTAGCTCTTTTTTCATATCTCTGTGATAAAGGCGCGCATCAATTGTTACAGGTGATACGAAAAACGTAGGAGCTAAATCTTCACATAATTCGCTCAATATCAGCTCAAAAATTGTTTGTTGTGGTATTTCCTTGGCTTGGAATTCAGACAGCATATCGCAAATTTTCTGAAAACACGTCTTAAACTCTTTTTCCAAAGGTTTAGGGGAGACCAACAGGCTTCCGGCAAAAAAATCCGCTTGCCATTCCATCATTCGATATTCTACGTCAGATAGCAACTGCCCAATATTTTCTTTATATTCCGTGCAACTTTCAAAAATAAGGTTTTGGTAAATATTTTGGTGAAGTTCAAGATGAGCGATTTCATGGGCCAAAGTGAATCGATATTTTTCTTCGAAATTGTCCTCAAAGCACCTTTCATCAATCCAGACGGTAGTGCAATCAGAAGAGACCATGCCCGAGCTCTGAATAGTTTGATAAAGATTCGGTAGAGGTACAATATCTTTACTTAAATGGACGTCTACTATTTTTTCTATCGGCAAAACCTTTTCGTTTTCGTCTATACCGAACCTTTTACGGAATTGGAAAGCGAGTTGCTCCAGCCTTTTTTTTGATTGGTATTGAATGTTGTCTGAACTCATTCTCCGGCCATCTCCTTTTTGACGAGCGCGACAAGCTTATCCAATTGTTCTTCCGTCGGTTTTTCTCGACCCATGGTGCGAAAGATGGCCGGTAGCTTTTTGACAATTTGTTCTTCGGACATAATATCTGAAGGGATTTCTCCGGCACACGTAGATGCCAGGTCATGCATCTCATACCAAACATCGGTTTCTTTCTCGATTCCAAGTGCGCTGAGATATTTATCGAGCCGTTCCCCGACGGGAGGGCGCGCCAGCCCTCGTTCAATTCTGCTCATATTGCCGTGATCAAATCCATTTTCTCTGCAAAAGTCACGCAGTGTTAGTCCTTGCTGCCGTCTGAGCTCTTTTAAACGTTCACCAAATGCGGAGTGATATTTGCCCATAGTGATTCACCTCCTGTTAGAAGTTACCCTTTCATGTTGTATTTATGATACAACATGCGGGGGTTTATGTCAAACGCAGGAGACATATAGTTCGCAAACCGCACACTTCTTACCCAGCTGGAATATTTAATGGCGGCCCAGGGTAAAAGTAACCGTCGTTTGCCAACATTATCTTGGTATAGGATTCCTGCCCGGCGAATCCTCTCCGAAAGAGATGGGGGAATTCTCGGAACCGATCTGCGCCGTCAAAAATTGCATGTAAGGGTGTTTGGGGGGCTAAAATATTTTATGTCATTTCTGTTAAACTGTTTTTCGAGGCCGCTACGGATTCACTTCATATCTCAGGTCACAGGAGTAAGGTTATGACGGTTAGAAAGAAGTGACACGTCTTTTCGGTTGTTATTGTGGCTAAGGTTTTTAAGAACCTCATGTTGCGTCTCTGGTGTCCAGAATATCTTCAATTGCTTACGAGCTCGAGTTACGGATGTGTAGAAAATGTTGTGTGTTATGTCGTCTTCGTTGGCATCAGTTATAACGATCTTGACTGAGTCATACTCGAGCCCCTGCGCCTTATGAATCGACACAGCGTAGGCAACTTAAAAGGGAACACTTGTGTTCAATGAGTCGTTGTCTTCGTCGCTGATAGCATAGTCATAAACTTTGAATCTGACGGTAGAGCCTTTTATCCACTTGAGTTCTACATCACAGACATCGAACTCGTTAAGCGGCCGATCGATTTCAATATCGAACTGGATCCAGCCACGACCGTTCTCGATATCGACGATTCGTCCCTTGAGATTATTATAGATCACAGGTCGGAACCGTTCGGTTTCGTTGAAAATTACAGGGTCACCTACCTTGTAGGTGTTGATGCGCCAAGTGATGGCCTTACCAAGATTGCTACTCTGCAGAAACCGGTTGATGTTGTTGATTCCATAAAGACCGTCGTAGTTCAAGCAAAGGATGATCTCGTCCTGACTTTTTGTCTCGAAAAGTGTATTGTCGAGTGTAGTCGAGAATCCGTTCTGAGCAATGGCCTCAGCAATGTCGTCATCAATGTCTCGAACCTTATTCCAGAAGTCCAAGAGTGATCTTTCATTGGTTCTGAAGGGGTTTGTCAACTCGAACACCGATTTTTTAGGAATGAACGAGCGCATGATTCCAAACCAGCTGCCGAACTGGATCGACTCGATCTGGTGGACATCCCCAACGAGCACAAGTAGCTTGAAGGACGTCTTCTCTAACACCTTGATTAAGTCCGCATTACTAACAGTGCTGCACTCGTCGATGATCAAAAGGTCATAGTCCGGGTCGGGTGAGCTTTTGTGGATATGGCTACTGATTGTCCGAAAGACTGAGTTCTGCGCGGTTACTCTGCGTTTCAGATTGTCGACAGCCGGGTTGGTATGCGCGAGGAAGAGCTTTTTTTTATCGTTGAAATAGTGTGCTACATGGTCTACCATTGTTGACTTGCCGGTGCCAGCTGCCCCGTAGATCAAAGCAACGCGTGACTGACTGAACAACTGCTTGAGTGCATCCTTTTTGTGCAGGTCATCGATGTTGTGAGGTGACTTGTCGAGCCAGCTTTCGACGGCTTGGGTGTAGCCAGAGATACCGGAAGATGCATAATTTTGAAGTTTCGCTACGATGGAGACAGTGTCGTTCTCATAGCCGCAAAAGAAAACATGATTCTTATCGAGCACAAGTCGTCGCCCCGTATGCTTATAGTAAAGCTTTTTATTGTATGTAGAAATAAGGTCTTTGACTTCTCCGAACTTTTCAAGGTCTTCAACGGGAGTGTAGAGGAGACCGTGACGCTCTACGTTGTTCTTTACACGTCGAGCGAGAAGTTCGTGCGTCCTTTCGCTCATATCGAGGCTCTCGACTAGATCCCAGTATCTGGGATTGTGTGAGCGGAGCGAAGTACAAAGTGGCATGGTATCGAAGGGGATGCACCCGTAGTCCAAGTTCAATCCGGAAAGATGTTTGCATTTATCAGATGAATACTGAGGCTTTAAAATCTGATTGTGCATCCGTAGCAAAAGATATCGGAGGACGTTGTGTCCCGGATTCTTTGCACTCACGATGGAGCGAACTTTATCAAGCAAAGGAAATATCCGTGGTTTAGTGACTTTATGCGTCGCATTTTCCTTTATAGTCGAATACCGAGCTGCGGGCATATCAAGAAGGTCGAGAAGGCTACCAGAACTCGATGTTAGCCAGTGCATCAGGTTACGGTACTCCGGCCAATTTGTGCGTGTATTCAAGAAGATGCCCAGAAGGCGGGCAAAATTGTCGAATTCGCAAGGGCGGATTGATACCTCCCACTTGCGAATAATCGTGATAGGCATCTTTTGCCCGAGCGCTTCAATTGAGTCTCGATGGAGCGTCAAATTGGCTGAGTATTTGTCACTCATAGCGATATCCGTGAAACCGATGATGCGGTCAAATTTGCTCACCCTATTGACGGCGCGGTAAAAGGTAACCTCGTAATAGATACGGTTGTTAACAAAAAAGGGGCGAGTTTTGTGTATATAGTACCGATCTCGTATGTCTCCTTTTGATGAAGCCGAAAGGGTTTGATCAATCCTCTCGGCGATCTTTTCGTGGTATTCCTGCAGTGACGGATCGAGGTCAACCGGAAAATTCTCAAGATTCTCCAACACTGAGATTCCACAACTGTCTTGAAGCAAGTAACGAATGCGGTGTAAATACTCATAGTAGTTGAGCATCAAGCGCTCAGAAGCATCTCCATCAAAAGTGCAGTGGGAAGCACTTTTCTGAATCAGTTTGTGGAACTTGCCGAGGAAGTTAAAATTTGCATCCCCTTTGACAAAGGCGAGGCCCGTACTCACCGCGTCGTAAATAAATTCGGCATCGTCTGAGCCTGTGTGCAGACGCACTGCAACTCCTTCGACTAGGTTTCTGATCTGTGAAAGTACGTTTTGCGATAGCAATGCCCGATGGTTAGCAAGCGATTCAATATTCCTGCAAATCGCCTCGTTAGCGCTTTGGATGTGTTTCCTGACAGTAGTCATTATCGGTTAAGTTATTTTTCCGTAATTTAGGGGTAAAAACACCTTATGTCATTTCTATTAAACTGCTTATCGAGGGCCGCCCCCGGAGTCATCGACCGGAGCATTTTTCGAGGGCCGCCCACGGAGCCAACGGAGAGCCATTTAATTTCCTCAGAATGGTATATCATCATCAAATAAGGTATCCGGCTTTGGAATGGCCCCCTCTGGCAGTGGTAAACTGCATACGACATACAAATTCAGAATATCTTCTCGATCCATAAAGAGTATTTGACTGCGTTTAGAGGCATCAAGCTTTTGCCCTAACCAGTTTTTAGCTTGTTTGGTTATCTCTCCGCCAGTAACAATAAAAGCATGATCGACAAGGACTCGACTGTTTGTTTCTGGGTCAAATATTTCATGTCCCAACATCATAAGTAGTTGGTTATGTATTTCAGCTATGTTGGCATTCGATGCTTTGTTTGTACCAGCAGCATCCAGTTTTCCTTTTTTTACCTGAACTCCAAAATATAAGACATGTTGCGTAGGAAGAATGTATCGCATCCAAATATCTTTTCCATACTCAAGCGCCTTATCTTTATGGCCAGCAGACGTGATACGATGAAAACCAAGTTGTCGGAATAGTGGGAGTAAGATTTCTTGAATTAATTCATCCTCTGAACATTTATCCAAATATGCAATGAGCTTTTCTCTTCTTTCGAGCTCCTTAGGAGTAAACGGTCGATGAGGGGTAGCAGATGTCGATATGGTTTTTGTTCCAATATGGTGAATATAGAGCAGATTATCTTCGCCATAG
The DNA here is from genome assembly GCA_003551785.1 of Candidatus Brocadiaceae bacterium. The sequence goes on from PUNP01000242.1 coordinate 9,570, forward strand.
AACGCTTCGTAACCCTCCCGTGACAAGGGTTGGTTCAACAGCTCAAGTGCTTTTGAACGGTCAGGATCATTCGGCTCCGCGTCAGATTTGTGCATTAATACTCTAAGTACATGCACGAAGCGTTCTGGCAATGCATAAGGTGCTGGCTGTGGCTCTTGCAATAATTCCGATAGCCTGTCTGCAGTCCAAGCCCACCGAGTCGAGCCATCATGAACAAAATCAAGATCACACTCTTCAAAGAATTGGGTGATGTAACTGCTAGAGCGATAGGGAAAAAAATCCACG
>PUNP01000010.1 GCA_003551785.1 Candidatus Brocadiaceae bacterium
CCTGCGCATCCTCGACATCCCTATCGGTTTTTTCCGTTCCTTCTTTTGACTCCTGCTCTTGTGTGTTGATTTCACGAACACGACCGTCGCTAATAGCTTTGCTGATCGTTTAACGCTTATATCTGTAACCCCAAAAGTGCGTGCGATATCCACTTGTTTACAAAGACCCCGGCAATACAGCTGGCTGGTAAACATTCGAAAAGACGGCAAGTCATATGCATCATGCTGAAAGATCGGAAAACAGCCGACAAAATAAAACCAGGTGTCATCTTTGTTGACTACGGATATTTTTTCTGACAATTCATTTGCACCAGCGTGCAAAAATAGTAAAATAGTTTGTGGCATAATGGTACCTCTCCTTTTGGGAATAGTGACTTACTTGGGAAAAACCATTGGAGAGGTATCATTTTACTTTCAAATGCTAAAAAAGCAAGTGAAACAAACTCATTCCCCGCCTTAACGACCTGCGCAATTTGGGAGATGTGTACAGGGAAATACATCTATCTGCCCGCACCTGGACAAACCTTAGAACCTGAAAACATCCCCTGAAAAACGCGTTTAAGGATTAGTCGAAAACATCTATAGTGAAATTAAACATTATATACTGCGAATCCCGCCCGTAAGCTTGGCTTAAACGCGATAAATTCATAAAGTGTGTGATTACACAAAATGCGTTTCATTTGAATTGGTGACACCATTTCATTGAAACACCATTTCATTGTTACAGAGTCGTTTTCTCTGACATCTATACTACACAAGTTCTTCCAGCGGCACGACGGCCAGGCCTGCAGCTCCGCTGCCGTGCCCTGGGCCGCCCATATAAAAGGTGACCCACAGACAATTGTCATGCTCAACGGCGTAGGGGTAGGGCCATGTGAGGAAATTTTCGCTGCCGGGCAGTGGCCTGCGTGCGTCAATGAGGCAATAGATGTCCCTGAACACCATCTCCCCGGGCCGGCTGATCGCGATTGACAGCGGGTTACGCCCCGCAGTACTCACGTCGGAGCAGATGGTGTTGATGAGGTAATGATGGCCGGTAGAAAGCGTGCCAGCATAGGGTTTGGAAGCGGCCATCGGAAGGTTGCTCTGCTGCAGCAGGCTCCAGCTCCGTCCGTAATTCTCACTCCTTGAAACCAGTGCCGTCCGGGTAGGATTGGAGCGTGAGACCAGCAGCACATTGGATTGTTCAACGATGACCGTTGATTCGCCCCAGATATCACCATTGAAAGATTCGCAGACAGGTATTTTAACTACTTCCCACTGTGTAGGATCATCGGCATCCACCAGCGCAACGGCAGGTATGGTCATCGCCCGGGAGCCGCCGCCCACACTGGCCCCCGCAACGATATACTGACCGTTATCCATAAGCAGCGGCTCTTGAAGCGGCCAGAAACCATCCCATGCCACTACGCCTCTGTTTTTCCACTCCGGAGCTTCCTTATCGATCGAATCGGGCACAATTGTATATGCACGGGTATGCACGCGACCACCTGAGCGTCCTTTTCCATAAAAAGCTCCCATAAACGCCCATAATTCACTTTCATTTTTTTGTTCAAGGAACACGCCATGGCTGACCGCCAGTTCACCGTTGGGGGGATCGATATTGAAAAGCTGCCCCCAGCTATTACCATCATCATAGCTGATCCTGCCGTTGGCAACTTCCGTCGAATTGTTTTCGCCGCTTTCGCATTTATTATGCCCGAAAGATACAATCCACCTGTCCATATAGCGGGCGATCGCCGTGCCTTTGAGCCAGTGATAACCGTCGGTTCCCGGTTCATAGTCTTTGATAACACTAAAGCGTATACCTTTGGTCTGTTTGAGCTCAGAACTGCACGGCAGTTCACAATCATCATTCCATATTTTATACATTTTTTCGCTCCTTATTGAGTTATTCATTATTGGAAACTACAGTTAATATGTTCTTAGAGAAATTGTTCTGGGTTCTCAGTAAACCACGGTGGTGATGAAGTAACGGGGTTCACTGTATATTTACAATTTTTCTGGAGATTGCCATATTTTATTGGTTGTCAAAAAGTTGATTGGCTAATGAAATTTACTTTTTCGTTAAAAATCATTTCCATTTCAGGCTGTATCTCCAGCCAGTAATCGAGCAGGTGTTTTTTATTCAAAACAACAGCTTTTGGGATATCCCCTGCAGTTAAAGCTGTCAAAATGTTTTCATGTGCGCTGCCAAGTTCTTTCAGATGAGCGTGTGAATAGGCGCGATCCAAATGTGCCATTTTCATCTGGATTTTAGCAGCAATTACTTCCCAAAGCTGTAGCAAGGTTGGACTAACGGAGTCTGAGCATATCCTTCGATGAAAGTCCATATCATTACCCACAAACTCAGCGATATTGCCCCTGCCTGCCGCTTCATGGATATTCCGGATGCAATTTTGCAGCTTATTTTTTTGGGGGATGGGAATCGGGATACTGAAATTATTTATTGCATTCGATTCTATTATCATACGTATTAAATAAATATCGGCTATCTCTTCATTTGACGCCAAAGAAGCGACGCGCGTGAATTTATTCGCTACTCTTTCCACCAGTTTTAGTTCCTCCAATTTCAATAATGCCTCGCGAACTGATGAGCGGCCGGCATCAAATTTTTTCTGTAATTTTTCATGCTGCAAGGGTTCTTCAGGCACCAGATCACCATTTAATATAGCATTTTTCAATGTGAAAAAAATGTAATCGGGCACGGAACAAGGGGCATGATGTTTTATATCTATCTTTTCAATCATATTTTTGAAGTTTATGTGAAATTAAGCTGTGAAAAAATACTATCCTGCATGTCGATTGTCGACAATGTAATTTTAGCCCAATTTTGAAATTAAGTCAAATGTGAGTTCGGTCTAAATACCCGAAATGGGGATGAAAAGTGGATTCTCAGCGTTCAGATTTTCTCAAAGACGTGCCAGATGGACTTATTAGGCCAGTCTCAAATGTTACAGTGTGTAAATAGACATAACTAAACGGCAGTTTGTCCTTGCAGGGGGGGGCTCAGCCTGTCTGCGTGCTCTAAGTATGACAGGCATCTTGCCTGAAGGGGGCGCTCAAAGGAATTCATGCGATACGTATGACAGGCATCTTGCCTGATTATACCGCTTATATTACACACCTTTTTGGCCGGCTGTTAGCTTGACATCATGGTGATAATTCTTTTCATTTCATTATGCACTGTCATATATCCTTCATCAAATCCCATTCCCGGCTTGGCAAGTATCTGTGCTGGGCGCGTGGCCATGGCGGCGTGGGTGCATGCCCGGGCCGATAAGTCGGTTTCATTGCATGTGCCGCCCAAGTATGCTTTTACGCCGCGATTGCGGCATAGCAGAACGGCATCGATGGAGGCATCGAGTCCGCCCAAGTCTGGTGTTTTAATCTGGAGCATGTGACCGGCTTTATTCCTTGAGAAAAAATCTATATCATCCAGTGTGTTGCACCATTCATCGGCCACGAGTTCAATGGGTATTTCCAATTCATCAACCCCTTCTGTCAGCTTTTTCATCAGCATCATCTGCTCATGTCGCCCTTCGGCGTCCAGCGGGCCTTCAATCCTGAGCTTGAATGGCGATGCGGTGTCGGCCAACACGGACATGAACTGAAGGATTTTTTTAATATCATTGTCAAAGACCATGCCGGGCAGCCCGTAAACGTCGAAATAAAGTTCCGGTGTATAAGACTCATCGGCCCGAAGTTTCAGTATGCGTTCTCTCACCCAACCCACGTAGTCGACGAACAGCTCGCCGTCCTCGCCGAATTTTTCCTGAACGCTGTTAATCAGTCCATGCGGCAGAATATCGACTTTTTTTATAATCATTTTGTCGGTGTTATCGTAGCGGTCATCTCCGCACTGGCCGAGTATTTTCACGGGTTCGGGTACGAGCGGGAGCAAGTATTCCTCAGCGATAATTTCTGTCATGGTTTTTTTCCTGTCGGCAGCAAAAGCGGCTAAAAGCGCCTGGCTTACACCATATCGGAGGGCGGTATGGAGTTTACTGCCGTTTGCGCTGCGTAAGATATCGAGGTAACGCGCCGCTTCTTTAAAATTTGCAAAAACCTTCTCGCACAGAGCGGGGGCAACAGTGTTTTTGAGCACAGGGATATAATGATCGGCTCTGAAAACGGGATCGCGTCCGCCGGCACCGGAATACTGGACGGCGCAGCAGTCGCCGAACACACAATGACCGTCCTGGGTAATTATCCCGACGGAAATTGATTCACCGGCAATTCTTATCGCATCGAATCCATCGGTGAGCGGTTGACCGGTATAGATGAAACCGTCATGCCTCGCCCCATTTTTAATAGCGCGCTGGTCGTCTGTGAAATAGGCCGATATGCCTTTAGAAAAGAACATTTTTTTGATTTTCATATGATATTTTTCACATTTTATTTTTTGGGTTTGCCGACCAGGCGTCCTTTACTGACGGCATAGATGTCATCGGTGAGCATATTAAAGTTCACATCCCTGCCTTCAGCTCTTCCGCGTTCTATGAGTTTATTTTGGTGGAATTGTATTATATCGTCATCGAGCGGCAGGCTGCCCGGGTCTAAAAGCCGGATGCATCCTTCCAAGTCTCTGGCCGGCAGTACCTTATTGGCATTTGCTCTTGCCGGTGCGAAGGGCACGTCCAGCACGCCGGCCTCGAATGCGCGTACAGTTCCTATGGCCCAGTCCCCTTCGCCGAGTTCATAGACGCGTTTCAAAATGCAATCAGTTTCGCGGCGTAAAAGCCCCATTTCCTCCCGCAGCCTGTCGTTATTTGGGAAAATTTGATTTTCTGTCATGTTGACAGCCTGTTTTGTTGCGCGTAAGCCTTCTACATTGGCAGCGGCTGACGGGATGCCAGTGGCTTCCTGGGGAGTTTTAGCGATAATTTTTGTTGCACCGGCAAGGGTTCCGCAGACCGTTCCCCAGGCAATTACTGCTATAGCACGCGCCTCTTCTGTCGGAAAACCGCCCATCCACTGGTGGAAAACGGTGCTGATGGACACATTATCGTATTTATCGTTGCCTAAATACTCTATAGCTTGTTCGATAAGTATTTTTAGTGCTGCGACGTCCTGGCACAAATTACCGCTCTGCCCGCAGCCCACAGTGATGTTTTTAACGCCCTGCTCAGCTGCCAGTAGGCTTTCGATTATGGATATGGAATTGGCAATAGCGGGCGGGACGAGTGTAGCGGTAAGCGGTCCAAACGGCTCACGATTGACAACCGCTCCTTCCTCTGTATATCGTCCGCAAAGATAATCAACATATTGCCAATCACGGATACTTTTTTCCAGCGGGACGTTTTTGGAATAGGGTATATTGTAGGAAATTCCGCCACCTTCAAAAGAAGTAAAACCGGCGGCCAGTGTTATTTCGCCAAGGAGTCGTGCATCAGGGGTGCCATGCCTTATTTCGATCGGCTTATCAAGCGATTCTATGATTGACCTGCACGTATCAACGCCGTGGTTTACGGCCGGGAATCCGTTCAGCAGTGAGCGCCCCGAACGAACTCCCTCTTGTAAAGCGGTTTCGGCCTCCTCATATCTGTTCTGTCGCGTATAGCTGTCGATCGTGGTGGGCAGCAGATCGGCTTGCCCCTCTTGAGAGAGTTTCTTCAGCAGGCTTATGTGATCGGAAGCCAGACTGACACCGGCTCTGGGCTGAACAAGTGTTTGCTGCTGTTCTATTGCGGCAGTAAGTTTGAGCGCGAAGTTTTTTGAATCCGGCATTTTTAACTGATATTGGATACCTTCATCAATATCGACGTTTTTTCCCGTTTTCCACGAATTAATAACTTCATCATCGCGGATTTTACCGAATTCTTGTCGTGTCAGTTTTCTGTTTTTAAGTTGCATTTCTATTGAAGCAGGATTCAGATAATTGAAGAGTCAGTTCCTTATTATGTGCAGAGAACAGTCCTATGGCAAACATAGCATAATGGGTATCGGGCGTCACTTGTGGGTTGGACGGTGCTAAAACGTCAGGCGGTGTTTTTTCGAGCAGATGCAGGAGTTTAGGTGCAGCATCGGGGTTATTAGCGAAAGCGCCACCGGACACTATCAGGTTCTTTACCTTTCGCAAGTCTTTCCCGGTTTGTATCAAGGTTTTGCCGCTGGGCGAGTAGTGTTCATTTAAGCGACCACAGTGTCGGTAAAGAGCGGTTTGGCCGGCGGTTGCTGCTAAGATGGAGTCAGAAGCCAATTCGCGCTCTGCAACCGGCAGGCGGTCCGGTTTGTCGTGCAGGACCTTTGCCCAGTCCGGCTCCCAGCCGTTTTGACATTGCAGAGCATCGTTTCTGAGTGCAAGCAGGTTATCCAATGAGTGTCGGATGCCGATATCGCCTTCGACCGTACGTTTGAAAAAAGGCTCGGGCATTCCCTTGATTATCGTATCGGGGGATAGCGGGTTGGGACTGCATGCCGAATAGACGTCTGTAGTGGCGCCGCCGACATCTATGGCGAGGACTTCGGCCTGTCCGGAGTGGTGTTTCAGAGCTTCCGAAAGTGACTGGACTCCGTTCAGGAAGGCGAGGGGCGTCGGGATGACATCGCCGTCAATTTTTTTTGATAAATTGCCGAGTCCTTTGGCGGCGGCTATCCGCGACAGGAAGATATCGCGGATTTTAGTTCGTGCCGGCTCTATATTCAGCGAATCTAGTTCCGGCAGAACGTTATCGGTTACGTAAAAATCCCTGTCAGCGCATATCTCCCGTGCTTTGTCTGCGGCTGCGTTATTTCCGGCGAATAATATGACAGGGGAGTGGTGTAGTTTTCTCAGGCATCCAGCATTATGCAGCACAAATTCTTCATCCCCGCCATCAGTTCCGCCGGCAAGCAGGATGATGTCCGGGTTCAGCTTATCTATTTCAGTGATGGACCCGGGGGTTAATTTATGCGAATACGTGGCGGCAAGCCGGGCGCCTGCATTCAGGCAGGCCGTTTGAGCGGCTTTTGCGGTGAGCTCGGGCATCAGGCCTATGGCGACAACATTCAACCCGCCGTGCGCGCTGCTTGACGCCATAGAAAGACAAAATGAACTGATTTTAAGGCGTTTTTTCAGCGTATCCCTTACTGCATAAAAGCCGTGCTCAACACCTTCGTCAATGGTAGTGGGATGCTGCACGCGATCGATAATTTCTGGTGAATCGAGATCGACTGCCAGCGCTTTTGTGAATGTGCTGCCTATATCCGCAGCGATCGCGAGGTTACTCATAAAGCACACCTCGTTTTCTTAAATCGTTCTCCAGGCACTCCAGAGCGTAGTCGAGTTCGGAGTCGGCGGAGAATACACGGTCAAATCCTAATGTTTTAAATTTTTCCTCAACATCATGAAAATCCGAGGTGCCGACAGTAAGGTTGCCGCCGATGTAAAGCAGAATGTTTCCTATGCCGGCTTCAACGCATTTTTCACGCAGTCCGCGGCAATCGAGTTCGGCGTGGCCATAAAGTGAAGAGATTAAAATGGCATGTGAGGAGGTTTCAATAGCGGCGGCGATAAATTCCTGCTGGGTCACCATCACGCCAAGATTGACGACCTTGAATCCGGCGTCGGAGAAGTAAAGTTCCAATATCCTGTTGCCAACCGCGTGGCAATCCGAGCCTATTACGCCCATAACTATAGATATTTGATTTTTAGGGTGTCCTTTTTTTCGCAATAGAAAATCTCACAACCCGGATAAGACGGAATCTGGAATTATTAATCAAAACTCCTGGCTTTCATTGCTTTTCAGATCGAACATATATGCAGGTTTCTTCCAAAATATATGGTAATTGAATTTAATCCCGCATTTAATAAACCAACAACGGCAATATTAAACATCTGCGTACGCTTTGACAGGCAAGATGCCCGTCATACATTAATGGTCGAAAGGAGGTTTTAAAATAGGGTTTCCGCACGCAGCTTCTCGCCCCCGTGATATTCATTGAATTTCGTTTGCCACTTTTGCTATGATACTGGAATTTGATCTTCCAATCAAGTATGCATTTTAACATACGACTTATCCCGGGAACTGTTAATTTTTCGGATTATGTTTGCGTTTTTCAGCTGGGAACACTATTATATATTTTTTAGTGATAAACGTGCAGTTGCAAATCGACTTTATTATACTAAGACCTAAGAGGGATTTATATGTCAGGAGCAAAAAAAGTCGCATTGGCTGGTATCAATGGTTATGGTGCATTTTACCTGAATTTTTTGTTAGACCAGGGTTTGGAGTCTGGTGCGGAACTTGTTGGTGTAGTCGACCCGACCGCGGAAATGAGTCCGCGTTATGGCGAGATTCAAGCCCTCAAAATACCTGTATATGATGAAATAACCGAGCTGTTTGATAATCAGGAAGTTGATCTGTTGGTTATTGCCGCGCCAATACAATATCATCTACCGATGACGCGGGCGGGCGTTGAGAACGGCGCTGTTGTTTTATGTGAAAAGCCGCTATGTGGAAGCATTGACGATGCGCAAGCTTTTCTTGAGTTGGAACGTGATAGAGACGGTCTTATAGCTATCGGCTACCAATGGTCATATTCGGAGGCAATACAGCGGCTTAAACAGGATATTCTAACCGGTAAGTTAGGGCGTCCCATTCGTCTTAAAACGATGACTTTGTGGCCGCGAAAAAAATCCTATTATGCACGGAACAACTGGGCGGGACGTATCAGAACGGACAGCGGAGAAGTTGTTTTGGATAGCCCTGTTAACAACGCGACAGCGCATTATTTGCACAATATGTTCTATTTGTTGGGAGAAGATACCCGTCAGAGCGCTGAGCCGAGGTTGATTGATGCCTGGCTTTCGCGCGCAAATGATATTGAGAATTATGACTCCGCTGCTTCTCATTTTAAAGTTAATAATGGTACGGATGTTTATTTTTACACGACCCATTCAGTGAAAGAGCGGAAAGGCCCCGTGCTGGAGTTCGAATTTGAATACGCATCGGTACATTTCAGCGACGATCAAAATGAACTGGTAGCGGTGCTGGATGACGGGACCAAGGTGAATTATGGTGTTCCCGGGGCTGATGCTTACAGGAAACTGAAAGCTTGCTTGGGAGCTATTGAAGGAAGGCAAGAGATAGTATGCGGTGTGAGCGCCGCTGCAGCGCATACTTATGCTGTCAATGCGATTCAGGAAAACTGTGAAATCCATCCCTTTGCCCCCGAACTTATTCAGAAGGAAAAATTTGAGGACGGCGATGAGCTTATCTGGGTTGACGGATTGGCAGATACGTTTGAATCGGCATATGATCGCTGGGATATCCCTCGATTATAAGCATAAGGCAGGGGAATATTCTGATTATCCTCTGGTTGCTCAGGAGAGCATACTAACAGCGTGTCCGAAAAGCGCTCAATTGCCAAAACGCATTGATCTACCGCGCCCTTTTAGGGCGCAAAAATACGTGTGAATCATCACCTCGGGTTGAAACCCGAGGCTGCCGTACTTTGCCCCATTCGGGGCAAGGACGCTGTTTTCGCCCCAGCGGGGCGAGGTTAGATAGCCCCTGGTTTTAACCAGGGGTAATAAATGATGAAAAGATAAATGCGCCGCGGCTAGGGGCGCGGTTGCTCTTGAAATAGCGACATTTGCTCATTAATGCCTTTTTCGGCCACGCCCCTAGTGGTCCATTACACTTGATTTTGTGGTTCAGAGGCATTCTGACGAGGTCATTTCAAGGCGCGGCGACAAAGTAGACCCCCAAGGGTCCCTGCGGAGCCGCAACGAAGAAATGGCCCGTCAGGATGCCTCCCGTAGGGCCGGGCGGCGGTGGCTCATCTGC
>PUNP01000671.1 GCA_003551785.1 Candidatus Brocadiaceae bacterium
CCCCCGTCGTCATTAACATGATCGGCAAGCCATTGCAGCCCTTTGTCGATAAATTTGCTATGCTCACGTGCATCGTCAGAATGCAGGGCGAAGACGGCGGTAGCGGTGGCAAGAGCGCTGCCGGAAAGCCGCCCGGTCCAGAAACCGCGGGGATCACAGGCTTCAAAAAGTTTTGTTTCGATATTGAAAAGTGTTTCTTCTAACGAAGTTTTTAATCGCTGATCCATTGTAATTTTTTCGCTCATATATACTGTTCTCCTTACATCACCTTATCCTGGATATTTCATAAACCAACGACAATATTTAATATAACAACTTGATAACAAACACATTAAGTATCATGTTTTCTATTTCTCAAATTTACAGTGTGTAATTACGCGCCATAAACGGCGGTTTACCCTGACGGGCACGTCCCCAGCGGCGCATCTGCGGCAAAAGCCTGCACTTGCAGTATATGAATACAGCTGCGTTTGACATTTGCCACATCTGCACCACTGGAAACGCGTGAAATTTCCGGGTTATAGCTTAAACTTAGAGCATTTCCGATTCATTCGGGGTATGCTTTGTCGAAAAAAGAGGGACATCGCATCATTGTTTTCGTTCCCAATGTTGTACATTCCTCATTGCATTGTCAAATTCCAATCGCAATAAACAGTCATAACTTCCACGGGGACAAGCCCCGTGGGGAGATTGGGTGGAAAAAACGGTTCTGGTAATCAGTCATCAAATCCACTGGGGCAAGCCCAGTGGTGGTTCCATAACCTCGCGGTTTTGTCGTCCCCGGATCCCGTAGGCCTTGTTCACATGGTTTGCATGATTTATGGTCTTTTCCCCACGGGGCTTGTCCCCGTGGACTTCATGACTGACGACCAGAAAAGCAAAAAACCAAAAAGAAGACTCCACGGGGCTTGTCCCCGTGGTTATCATGACTTGTCTTAAAGGAACCACGAAACGACCGGATAAATCAACAACATCACTCCATCACGCCATCACGCCAGATGCCCCAGAGCCAGCAGGCCGTAGAAAGCATATTCACAATCGAGCACCGTATCGAACCAGTTCCCAAAGAACCCCCCTTTCCCCGACCATAGGCTGTCGATAAAATCCAGTAAAGGTTCACGCAGGGGATCAATATCTATACCGTTGCGCACAAGACTGTGGATGGCAACGGCCGTTGAAAGCAAATCCGGGCCGCAAGTTCCCCGCACCGCGATAAAACCTGAGCCGTCATGCTGATCCAAAAGCCAGGCAGTTGTTTTATCTTTGACAGGTATTCCCAGACAACGTGAGATGACAAGTGCTGCCGCGGTGGCAGGAGTGGAAGCGGTTTTTGAATCCCGACTGTTGGCAAACCCGCCGTTGTCCAGTTGCAGCGATTGAACGTACTGAACAAAAACCTGTTCATCGGGAAGAGACGCCCCGATATCCTGAAAGGCGCCAAGAGCAAGGAAACAACTGTATATGCTGGTTTCGTCGGAATCCGCAAAATTGACGAATCCGCCCTGCGGACTGCAGAAATTTAAGAGATATTCATACATTTTAAGCTTGTCGAAGGACAGGTTCAGAAGTGAGCGACAGCGGATATAAGCGGCCAGGTGAACCAGATCGGGCAGTGTTTCCGGCTGCATCTCATCAAGGTAATGCCGAAAGGCTCCCGGTTCAAGACGGCCTTCTAAAGCCAGCAGACCGCTGAGTCCAAAAACGGTATAGTAGAGATCGCTCCCCCCCGTTCTTCCGGCAAAACCACCATCGGAACACACTCTTTGACGAAAAAAATCTTTTACCAGCGAAACGGAGTCACCGAGGACACTGCGGGATTGACTTGCCGCCTCGACCATTTCACTCCCTATGTTCATCACAGCACTCCATCGTCTCTTTTTCATCGAATATTTTAAATATAAGCAGTCGGAGCAGGGACTTAAGCTGCGGATCGGCAATATCCTGCAACGCATCAACGGCCAGTCCCTTATACTTTTCCATGAGTTCAATGGCCGCCGTCCTGATCTCCAGATTATTCATCAGTTCTTCGATTTTGTCAAGCAATTCCGGAGCGGACGGTCTATCGCTACACACCTGGTCAAGGTGCTTTTTTTGAGTCTGATCCGCGCGCGTATAAGCGAAAGCAAGGAGGATAGAAGGTTCGGATAGAGGGGATTTAATCTCACTGAGATCATCCTTGATCTGATAGGCTACTCCCAAAGCATCGGTATACGCGGTCAAAACGGGATGAATATCGTCATGGCCACGGCCCAAAATAACGCCGCACTCCAGGGCGGTGTGAAACCCCGGAGATGTTTTAAGCCGTGCGGTGTCAATGACCTCTTCCACAGTCAATGGCCCGGGCTGTCTGTACCAGGACAGCTCTTTTCCCTGTCCCTGACAGAGCGCGGTATGCCCGCGTGCCGCGGTAGCAAGCAATTTCGTTTTAATTTTATCCCGTTCATCGATAGCGCACAGAATTCGGTATCCCTCTCCGAGCAGGAAATCGCCGACGTTCAGGGCAATCGGCAGGCCATGTTCGGTGTGCAGTGTATTCTCCCCGTAGCGAACAGGATCGTCGTCTTCAATGTCGTCATGGACGAGCGAGGCCTTATGAAAGCATTCGATGGCTACGGCAGTCTTGCGCACCGCTTCCGGGATATGGTCTCCATTATTGTTCAGTGCCCGGTATGCACAGGTAACAAGCAGCGGCCGCCATCTTTTGCCCGCTTTCGTCAACCATTCCAGTGCCAGGGAACCGGTCTGAGAACCGTCAGTGCAGATATCACGGGAAAGATTATCCTCATCGAACCAGCTTATCACCCGGGGGCGCAAATGCGGGAAATTAATGCGCTTGCTTCCCTTGTCGCTTCTCTCATAGATAGCCTCCCAGGCCCACCCGGCGTCAAGCGAAGTCTGCCGGCAGCCGTCAGTAAGCAGTGGAACAGCAATTGCAGGCACGGCACCGGCTTCAATATACGGGAAAACCCCTTCCAGCACCTCGATGCAGCCGACTCCGATAACAGCTTCGACCTGTCCGCTGGCAATAAGCGACATGACTACCGGTGAACCTTCGGCGACCAGGACGGCATAACCGAGATTTTCGGCTTCAGCCTGGAATTCACCGATAAGACAGCTCCCGCATTGTCCGCAGACCAGCCCGTATTCATCACTTTGTGCACGACACTTCTCCGGCATTCGCAGGCATTGCGGCAGCAGAAGCAGACGGCGCTCGTATGGAATGGACATCAGCTGGTCCCTCCATAACTCGTTATTAACCACAACGCCCGCAAAGTTGAGGTAGCAGTCACCCTCACCGGCCCGCTTCAGAACCTTACTAGCGTGAAATGTCAGTTCATTCTCCGACAGCGGTGCGAGAATTTTATTATCACGAACGTATTCAGCCGAAATATTTTTGATCTTTTCCCGCACATGTTCATCCTGAGGAATCAGATTGGTGGGGGAAGGCGGTATTCCGGTCGTGGATGTAGATTGTGTATTCATTTCGGTGGCAAAGTCTGATATTTTTGTGCGATATTCCCGCCCTTAATCTGGGATGCAGAGTTCATCTGAAGGTGAAAACTCAAGTCTTAACTGACTTCCTGATTGGCAGTATTATATCAATGAGATTCACAAAAGTAAAACAATAATCGTTAACATTAACAAGAAGGGATAAACGAAAAGTTTCTCTCCTGGAGCGCCGATCCCCAGCTCGTCCTTGTTATCTCGCTGATTCGCCATACGACATATAGGACTTATACGACCTATAGTTTTCAAAGAAAGTGTGGACATCAGACGCCCAATTCCCGTCCGATTTTTTTGAACGCTTTCCTCCACGATCGGACTTCGCCTTTGCCGAGCACGCGTAAAAGCATTCTTTTAGCAAGTGAGACACCGCCAGCGCGCTGGTTGTCCCAAAACAGCTTCGGGATTAAGCGAAAATTTATTTCATAGCACGTTCGGTAGAGCTTCATTTGTTCGGCGGTCATTTTATTCAGGGTGAACCGCTGTTCATTCCGCGATTCATCGGCGTCATAAGGCTCATAAAATATGGGGAAGACCACCGCATTTACACGGCCAAGGTGCTCGACAAGACGCCGGGTGCGTATAACATCATCGGGTGTTTCCCCGGGCAAGCCCAATATCACACTGAATACGGGGAAAAAACCGCATCGGAACATTTTATCGGCGGCCTCCCTGACATGCCCTTCCCAGCCCTCCGCATCCAGCGGCTTCATTTTTCCCGGGCAATTGGCCTGAACAAGCTCGCCATTGGCGCTTTCAATGCCCATGTTCACCCACAGGTAGTCCGTCTTTTTTCCCCACCTGAGCAGTTCCCTGATTTCCCGCAGCTCTGCGTCGCTGAACTGTAATACCGATGAGATATTGCCGTGGTCGACCTGCATGAACGAAAGGCCGTTAACCCGGCGCATTTTATCCAGCAGCCCCGCCAGTGACTCGAAATCAACGGAACCCCCTCGTGCCCCGTAGCGGAAAAAATCTTCACTGCTGCTGACTACCGAGCTCAGCCCTGCATCGCGATTGCAGCACAGATCGGAGATGATCGTATCGGGGTTGACATGTTCCATCCGTTTCTTTGACATCGTGCAGAACCGGCAGCCCTTTCCGCACCCTCGTGAAAGTTCAATAACGCCCATCGTCGAGGCGGAGCGTAGAGGGGCTATCCTATCAGTGCATGTATGGCCTTCCGAAAAATCATCGGAACGCTTCCCATTGAGCAAATTCATCACCAGGGCTGGTCCGGCGGACTCGAAATAGCCCTCGAATACGGCATCAACGCCCAGTTCATGGCGTTGATCGGGTGAGGCACTGAACTGCCATGCTCCCGCCCCGCCGACCACGATTTTGTATCCCCAATCGCTTTTAAACTCTTTTAAACGGCTCAACAGTTGGCGTGTCCAAAAGCGGGTGTAGAGCTCACCCGGCCAGAAACAGTCCGTTGTGGTGTTGCTCATCCCCATCCCCAGCGGGTCGCTCGAACTGAACAGCACGAGCTCGACCCACGGACCGAGGAGCCGGGGCAGTGCTTCGGGCGTGGTGCAGACGACATCTTCAGCTTCAAGGGGAGTGTCGCGCAGGAGTGCGGCCTCGACACGCCGCAAGCCCAGCACGGCGGTTCTTGCTCTTCCCGCCTTATTGAATTGCGCGGCGGGGCTCAGCAGACGCCGGATCACGAACTCGGGCACATGCGTGGTCTGCATGGTCGCAAAGATACCCTCAAAGAGAATCTTGTATTCGGCGCTGAGCGTGCGGTCGGCGACAAGCAAGACGCTGGGCTGTAGTTCCTTATCCTGCATATTTAATCTGTTAAGCTGATAAGCAATTTTAAGCTGTTAAGCTGTTAAGATGGTAAGTTGATGAGCTGCTGAGCAACGACAACGAGACGACGGCAAATGCAGATTATCCCGCACCACTCCCCTCCGATTTCCCATCCGAATCATTGGGCTCGCCTTTATTCAGACGTTCCCGGGCGTGCGCTATCTCGGTGGGTGATAAATTAGCGAGAACATCAGGCGGTATACCCAGCTCATCACGAAGTTGCTCCATGCGTCCTTGCGGATGTGCGTCTTTAGAAAATCTTTTACGCTTCCCTCTCTCTTTAATTTTCTTAAAGATATCACCCTGAAAAAGCCGGTCATGATCGATGCCGACCTGTGCGGATTCAGAATCGTCGGCAATCGGGGCACCATTGATCGGAGCGGAATCATGTTTAGGGAATATTATAGCTTTTTGGGGGCATATTCGCGCACAGGCCGGGCAGTTCGTCTTGCAGGCCCGGGGATTTTTTACCTGAACTTCGCCTTCGCCCAACAGTGCATAAGTCCCGAAAAGACAGAAATCCAGGCATTTTTGACAATTGATGCATCGGCTGTGATCAATAACCGGGAACCAGGGTACCCATTCGCCGGTCGTCTCTATAGCTGAACCGTCCTCTTTGCCGACCGAACCGGCGCCCAGACGTTCACACAATCTTTCGATCTCATCATCGAGCCTCAGATTAAAGAAATCGACATGTGCAGGATCAAACGTGACACCGGCGGCATCAAACAGCCAGCGGACAGCACGGGGATAACAAGCAATAATGAGCAGTCGCTGCTTCTTCGCCCATTCGTGCAGTCTTTCATCACCATCCGCACAGAGCTCGCACAGATCGGACACCGTGCTGTAACTGATTCCGGAGCCTTTCAATGCATCTATAGCACGCCTCCTGTCCTCTCGACTCACCAGATCGTAAAAAGCGCAATCACAGTAAAGTATATGTTCTCCTTGAGTCATAATCACTCAACATTTTCACAGGTCGTTTTTGGTGTTCTTTATTGGACATTTCTGCTTCTTTTAAGCGCCTAATGGATTCCAAAGACTTTTCACCGAATACGGGGCGCCTTGCGGCACAGCACAACGCAGAGATTAATGGAAAATTAGTCGTCAGTCGCTTGTCCTTTATTCCCAGAGCACTATAGGGCACAGACAGGAAAATCTGTTTTTACTCCTCATGGACAATTTGTTGTCGATGGGCAGATTTAATCGCCTATCCCGTTTTTCGCCGGTGATCCAGCAATCGTAGGGGCGAATGGCTGTTCGCCCAACGATAACATACAAGGCCCAAAGGCGCCCCGCCGCTCGCCCCTACAGATTTACTTTATCTCTACACAAACAACATCGCCAGCGGCGTTACGGGCATAAATACGGCCGCCCGCCATGACCGGCATAGTCCAGCATCGGCCGCTGAGCACTTTCTTCTCCGCTAATTTGTTGTATCCTTCAGGTGTGGCTTCAGCGATAACGAGCAGGCCATTTTCACTCAAAACAACCAGATTCCCGCCGGCAACGATGAGTGTTCCTCTTCCCAGTCCCCCCTGTTCCCATTTGACTTCACCGGTTTCGAAATCAAGACACCGGAGATGCCGTGAGTCGTCAAAACCGTAAAGATGCCCCTCCCACAGGACAGAACCGTTCATCTGCGTACGCAGTTGCCCGGTATTCCATACTTCCGAGAGGCCGTCCTCTTCAAATTCGAGCAGTGCGCCGCCTTTACCGTATCCGGTGGAGATAAAGATATTATCTCCGGCAACGATCGGGTCCGAGGCATTGACATCATGGTTGGTTCTCCAGTCATAAGTGGCCAGCACGTTTCCATCATCGGGGTCGACGATAGCCAGTTCCCGACGAACGAACATCGCCAGCATTGTCTTTCCCCCCCTGTCGAATTTCACCGGCGTAGCATAGCCACCGGGTCCGGTTCCGTTCCGCCACACCTTCTCTCCGCTCACTTTATTGAAAGCAATCCCGTATGAACCGGCATTAAAAACGACCTTATCATCAACAATCAGCGCCGAACCGGAAAGTCCCCAGCTAGTATTATTGATACCGAATTTTTCGGCGGTATCCACATCCCAGATGACTGAACCGTCTTCAACGTCGCGGGCGAATATCTTTCCCGTTCTGCTGAATGTATACACACGTCCGTTATGGACCACCGGCGCGGCATAGGGGCCGCCCTGCGTATTTCTGGGCCAGCGGTTTTCGGGATACGACTGCTTCCAGATCAACTCTCCGCTGCCCGCGTCAAAGCAGTGAAGAACATCGTTATCGTCCTGATTGCCCATAATAAAGGCCTTGCCATCGCTGACGGCAATAGCGGAGAACCCCCATCCGACGGATGCCTCCCAGGCCACCTCCAGTTCAGTTCCCTCCCAATCATCCGGCATATCAGCGGCTGTTACACCACTGCGCTCCGGCCCCCGGAAATAGGGCCAGTCGGATGCCTTCACATTAGTGAAGGATATTAACGAGACCAAACAAAAACCAAAAAATACAACAGATATTCTGTTCCTGTAACATGACATACTCATGCCACGACCACCTCCAGAGAAAGATTTTATTTTAAGTTGAAATGAGCTTTCAGCTCATGTTTTTGTGTATCATCCTGTATCCCAGTATTCCATGTCCTTTCAGGACATTCCATCCTGGGCTATTATGAATCCGTCCCTTCGGGACTCCAGACGTAATCCCACTCTTTAAATTATCAAACCATCTGTCTAATCCAAGAAGCCTCAGAATTTTAAACGCTAAATTTGGAATGCGGCGCGACGAGCACACTTCCAAACCACGTATCCCCGTCCAACCTCCTACCCGCCCGTCAATAAAGTAAACACGGAACATATCAAATGAAATTCAGGTTAGCGGGAAAAAAACATATTGTAAATATCCAGTGAACCCCGTTACCTCATAATGAGCTTACCACACTTTCAACTATATTTCAAACAGATATAGGGATGTTTAAGGCAGATGTACCCCCCGACTGCCGCCAGGGGGTCACCATCTACCTTGGACATCCCTGCTTTTCGTTCTTCGTCGCTTGACAATGCCATGGATTCGGGTAATAATTAACGAGCCTCAGAGCCTGTTGTACAATCGTAGACAAGCGCCCATATTATGCGCAATAAGATAAGTCTTATACGTCCTATAAGTCGTATGATCCGGATGAATTATTATGAACTATGCAACAATCAAGGACTCGCAGCATGAGGGACATTGTTGAATGCGGACAACAGCACGGCATCTTTTTTCCTTTGCTCAGCCTTATAAATGGCTGATACTTCTGGCTGCCGCTCTGACCGGCAGCCTGACATTAATCGGTATGGCGCCGCCCCTGCTGATGCGCCGCCTTATCAACGATGTTGCCACCCGGGAGCAGTGGGGACTGTTTCCACTCTTGCTGACCCTGCTGTTAGCCGTGCCGGTGCTCCGCGCTCTGATCAATATCGCTACCAGCATCTCCCTCAATACCATCAGTCTGGGCATCATCCGGGATACGAGGCGAAAGCTGTTCCGTCATATCCTGCATTTATCGGCCGATTACCATCGTGACACGGGCCCGGGAGCCCTTCAGCAGCGCCTGATAGGTGACGTCGGCGCGGTCGCCAATTTAATGTCGGGCGGGTTGATCACGCTGATGAGTGACATTATTGCTGTGACTTTTGCCGTTGTTGTGATGCTGCGGCTGAGCATATCGCTTTCGGGTCTTGTGTTCACCCTGCTGCCGCTCTATTTTTTGAATTACTGGTTTTTTTCTCGCCGTATCCACAGAACGACTACCGCCCTGCGGTCCAATATGGACCACACCTCCTCCTCACTTCAGGAGCGTCTTAACGCCCACCAGCTCATCCAGGCTTATGGTCAGGAAAAGGCCGAAGCCGGACATTTTTCCACCCTGTCGAAACAGGTCATGGACGCTGCGGTCAAAGGCGCATCCTACAATATTGCGTTCAACCAGATTTCCGCCTTCGTGAACAAGATGGGAAACACCCTGATATATTGTGCGGGATGTTATTATTTTGTGCGCGGTACGATGGGATACGGAGATGTTATCGCGTTCTGTGCTTACGCCACCCAGATACTGGGGCCGATTGTGCGATTCACCAATGTCGCCAACCAGATAAAACAGGCCGGTGTTTCCATTGATCGTATCCAGGAGGTTATGCAGCGCGAACCCTCAATACGCCAGCTGCCCGAGGCACGCCCGGTTCAGCAGCTCAAAGGCGATATTCTTTTTAATGAAATTTCCTTGAGCTTTCCCCGGGGACCGGATGTGCTTGTCGGTATGGACCTTTCCATACAAGCAGGAACCCATCTGGCTCTTCTGGGCAGCAAGGGGGCTGGGAAAACGGCACTGGCCTTGCTTTTGCGCCGGTTCTATGACCCCACGGCCGGCCATATCATCGTCGATGGCGTTGATATTCGCCATTATA